>CBDUCC010000099.1:0-11093 GCA_965365555.1 uncultured Myxococcales bacterium
AGGCAGGTCCCCAAGGAGTGTTTGGTAACTGGGGTGAAGTCGTAACAAGGTAGCCCTAGGGGAACCTGGGGCTGGATCACCTCCTTTCTAAGGAGCATTTTCTGGAAACAGAAATGTATCTGGTCATATCCGAGTAGTTGCTATTGCAGAGCTCGTTGTTTGAGCCCCGCACGATTCCGATTCAGTTTTCAGCGTCCGATCGGCCCAGCGAATGACCATGTCGTTCTGCGGTCGTCAATTCGTTTCACCTCGATGCTTCTTTTGTGGCATCCCTAACCCCCGTTTTGGGGAGAGGTGGAGTTATGTCGACGAGGTTGCTGGGTCCCATTCTGGTTCTGCTCGCGGTCGCGGCCATGGCGTGCAGCAAGAGCAAGACGATGCAGGGCGCCGAGTTTCCCGCCACCGAAAGCGGGGTCACGGGCGCCTGCTACGAGTACAAGACCAAGGACAAGAAGTTCAAATGGACGACCAAGCAGGCCAAGGTCGAGACGCGCTGGTACGAGGAGTGGACCGACCTTCACGGACAGACTCTTCCCGAGTCACTTCCAGCGCCCGACCACTGGATGCACCCAATGCTCTCGAGCCGCTACGCGGCGACGATGCATGAGAACAGCTTTGCGACCGATGTGAGTCGTGAGCCGGGGCCGCTGCCGAATGACGCGAAGGTCGAGTATTTCCACGTGCTCGAGAAGGGGACGAAGCTCTCCGGCATGTCGCCGTTCTATACGTTCCTAGACGAGAACACCGTGATCACGATCTCCTTCGGACGGGATTCGGCGATGCTCCTCATCATCGACATCTCTGAAGGCGAATCGAAGCTGCTCGACTACGTGGCGCTCCCTGGTCGAGGTAGCAAGGCGCTCGAGCTTTCCGACAAGGCCGCGCGGATGGCGATGTTTCGCGACACCTCCGGGGGAGCGTATTCGTATCTAGACGCCCAAGGACGCGTCTACGTGCCGGGTGCGGACAATTCGATCGTCCGCATCCCGATCCAAGATCGCAAGGTCGTTCGGGACGAGATGGTACTGCTCGACCTCAGCCGCCAGGTGGCCGCGGGTAGCTGGACTAGCGATGCCATGGCGAAGCCCGATAACCACCTCACAGCGATCATGCCCGATGCGAGCGGGAAGATCTGGTTTACGTCGAAGTTCGGCATCATCGGCTTCATCGACGTCAACGAGGGCTCCGGCATCTGTCCCGATGTTTACATCACGCACATTGCGCGCTTTGCTCTGCTCGACAAGATTCGCCACTACTACGGTGGGAAGCTGCCTCCAGGCGGGGAGCAGTTCTTAGAGCAGTTCGCACAGCTCCAGGCCGAAGGACGCCTGATCGAAGAGCTCCAAAACATTCGTCGCGAGGCCAAAAAGCTCTTCGCCGACATGTGGCCCGAGGATGAGCCTTGGGAGCAGATCCAGAACTCGTTCTCCGTGGGTCCGGATGGCGTCTACATCGTCACCAATGTGGCGCTCCACAAGCTCTACTTCGACGAGGAGACCAAGCACATCGAGCTCGACCCGAAGTGGGCGCCCAACTACAAACGCGATGAGTTGATCTACGACAACGATCGCAAGATCAAGCCGGGCCATCTCAACAACGGTACCGGGACGACCCCGACCCTGATCGACGATCGCTTCGTCGCCATCGTCGACAACGCCCCCTCACAGGTGAATCTGAACGTCTTTCGTCAAGAAGACGGCACGCTGGTGAGCAAGCTTCCGCTCTTCGAGCCCGGCGCCGGCGCCGTCGAGAACTCGGTGGTTGCGTACAAAGACAGCCTGCTGGTCGGCAACACATACGGCTACGTCGAGCCATTCATGGAGAACGAGACGCCCGGTGGCATCATGCGCTTCGACTACGACGCCGACAAAGACACGTACCTCAAAGTCGAAGGCTGGCCCGCCACTGGGCACTTCGATGCCAAGACCGCGACGCCGAAGCTCTCGACAGCCAATGGGCTTTTCTATGCCTATCAGCGCGACATGGAGCAGGAGGGCCACCACGATTGGCAGCTGACCGCAGTCGATTTCCGAACCGGTCTTCGGGTCTACAGCATCAAGCCGATCTTCACCAACGAGGACTTCGACGACAATGTCTCGTCGTTGGTGGTGGGTAGCACGCTCGGCAAGGAGGACTACGGGATGAAGGTGTTCAACAACATCTGGGGAACCTTCTCGTTTGGCCCGCAGAACAGCATCTACCTCGGCGTCTACCGGGGGTACGTGAGGTTCTACTCGGCCCCCGCGGTGAACTAATCAGCCGATGTCGGTCAGCCCACGAAGACAGGATGGGAGAGGAATGATGAAGCATCTGGTTCTCGTTGCATTCACCACGCTGTGTCTTGCCTCGAGCGGACTGGCTCAGGAGGGCTCCGTTCAGCCGCAATCGGAGTACGGGACACCAGCACCGGACGCTGCTGGAACCTCCACGACGAGCGCGGCGCCCGCCCCTGAGTCCGACGAAAAGCGCAGCATCTACTACAAGCGAGTGAAAGGTTTGCTCTGGCTGGAAGGGATCGCAGGGGTCTCCTCCTACGACCCGGATAGGTTTGGGTCGTTCAGCGGCTTGCCAGCGGGCGCGGTCAAACAACGGGGCCCCGAATTCGGTGGCATGGCGGGCCTCGGCCTTGGCGGATTGATCGTCGGCGCGGTCTATCGCCAGGCGAACTACGATACCTTCAAGCTGATGAAGGTCGGACTCGATATTCAAGGGGTCTTTCGCTACATGCCCTACGTCCATCCGATGATTCGAATGGACGTGTTTTACGCACGAACCTTCGATGGAAGCCCGTACGCACTGTTGGAGAACGCTTCCAGCAACGGTGGCGGACTCACGCTCGGGGGCGGTGTCCGAATTCCCATCGTCCGCTGGGTGTCGTTTTCGGCAACCTTCGACTGGTCCTTCATCGGGCTTCGCATGCGTGGGGATGATTCCCGCAGTGGGGAGCGCTTGCAGAACGGCATCACCGGCCAACAGTTCGGCGGCACATTCACTCTCACCTTCCACTTCATCGGCGTGCGAAACGAGTAGAGCGTCGATACGGCTAGCGTTGGCCGAACAGGCTCGACAGGAACCCTTCACCTCGGGATTTGCGGAGAAGCCAGCGCGCCTTCCTGAGCAGAGCGGGCCCGGATAGCGCGCCTACTCGCACGTCGAGGATCTCGCCGTCATGGATGAACAGCAGCGTGGGGACGGCGCTGATGTGGAAGGGCTGCGCCAACGCCGGCTGCTCTGCCGTGTTGATCTTGATGAAGCGAATGGGTTCGTCGGCCAGCTCCTCGGCAACCGCCTCGAACTGCGGTGCCATCACTTTGCAAGGCCCACAGGTCGGAGACCAAAAATCGATGATCGCAGCGCCGCCGTCTTCGCTCATCAGCTGCTCGAGCTGGGCTTTCGTTCGCAGTTCTTCCAGCATGTCCACCTCTCTCCGGGTTCGTCCTCTCTAACACTTGTTGGGCAAGCTCCAACCCGGCATGGACACCGCGCTCCCAAGTCCCGTCCCGACCGTCGACGGCGTGGTACGATCGACTGGGCCATGACGACTTTCCAACGGATCGGGTTTGTGGTGGCGGCTGTAGTCGCGGTCGCGCTCGGCTGGCTCGGTACGGCCTCGCCGACCTCCCTTGCCCCGCTGATCTCGCTGCGGTTTCGGAGCGTCGACTGGGTCGACGCAGGGACCCTCGCGGATTGGATGATGGGCGATTCAGAGACGAAACCCACGCTCCTCGATGTACGCACCCCGGAGGAATTTGCGGTCAGCCATTTACCAGGTGCGATTCGCGTCGACCCGGAACGACCGGATCTTCGCTCCATGGAGCTTGCGCTGCGCTCGCCCGTCGTCGTCTACTGCTCGGTAGGGTACCGAAGCGCAGCCATCCTCGACGACATTCGCACCCCGGGGCTCGGCGAAATCTACAATCTGCGGGGAGGGATCTTTGCCTGGGCAAACGAAGGGCACCCCATCGTTCGGGATCAAGCTCCGGCGAGCTCGGTTCATCCCTACGATGCGATTTGGGGCCGCTTCCTCCGCCGCGACCTTCGCTGGTCTCCTTAGAGGACGCTGCTCGGATTTTGACTCGCGGGCTCTCATCGCTAGGGTCAGCGGGATGGGACTCTTTCGAACAGCCGTCTGTGCGGGGATCGGCCTGGCGTTGTGCATGCTCGGATGCAACTCCGACGGCTGCATCCACGGTGCGGGCCCCATCGTGTCTGAGAGCATCGATCTCTTCACATTCGATGGCTTTGATTTTCAGGCCGCGGGAGAGGTCTCCGTCGTTCCCGGAACGACCCAGCAGGTGGTCGTCCGAGGAGAGCAGAACATCATCGACGCGCTCAACCGCGACGTGCTCAATGGCGTCTGGAACATCGGATTCACCGAGTGCGTGGGTCAGGTCAGCGACCTCCGCATCGAGATATCCCTGCCGGAGCTCCGAAGCGTCGCGCTGTCCGGCGCGGGCACGATCGACGCCGAGACGGAAGCCAGTGCTATCGAGACGGTTCTGAGTGGTGCAGGAACGGTGACCCTGTCCGGACGGAGCACCAGCCAGGTAATCTCACTCGAAGGATCGGGGACGGTGGAAGCCTTTGACCTCGTCACCGACGAAACCACCGTGCTCCTGACAGGGCAGGGCAGCGTGAACGTGACTGCGAACGAGCAGCTCAACGTGGATCTTCAGGGCTCCGGATCGGTGCTCTACCAGGGCGATCCTCGGCTCGATGTCCACATCAGCGGCGCCGGAAGCGTGGTCGACGCGAACTCTGTCCAGAACTAGCGCCTGGGTGTAGAGTTCCTCCATGGCACACAGCGCTGGCAGGCGAGCCCGTGGGCTCATTCGTGTCTTGGGCTTCCTCATCGGCGCTGCTCTTTGCTTGGGTAACGAGTGCGGCTCCAACGGACCGAGTGGTGGCGGGGGAGGCGGCGGACCCGGCGGAGGCGCTGGAGGGATGGGAGCCGTCGGCGGCGCTGCGGGCGCAGGAGGTGGCTCAGCGGGCTCCATCGAAGGGCGTTACGTTGAACGCTACAGTTGCCGCTTCGAGAGCGGGGAATGCGCCGGCGTCGACGTCCGCATCGAGTTGCAGGTCACCGCCCTCCCGAACTCGCCTTTGGAAGGCGATCAGTACCGCATCGAGGATCTCGGCAGCAACGCTGCGACCACGACGGCGCGGCTCGTCGGCAATGGGCTCGAATGGCGCTCCGAAGATCCAGATTTCCCAGGCTTCGTCGAACGAGGCCTCTGGACGTTCGACTTCAGCGGCGGTTCGACGACCTTCGACAAAGAGTCGGTGTTCGGACAGGGCGACGGCACCACCGGCGAGTGGGTTGGCACCGGGATCCGAGACAGCGAGGGCGAGCCCGGTTCCCCGCCAGACCTGCCGTGCACTTCACCGAACTGATCGCCGGCTGGGCGTTCGCGCCGACGGCCGAGTGCTGAGTCCTTGCCTCGGATGTCGCGGTCTATGCGTCCATGGGTGGCGCGTTGTTCAAAACGAAGTCCACGAAACGAGACTGGACCTGCTTGGAGGCCAGCGTGCGTTCGGCGGGCGGAAGATGCGTGATCGCGTTCACTGCATGATTGAGAAACGCGGCGCTCCGACTGTCGCTTTCGTCGAAGAGCAGATCCGCCAAGCGTCCGCGCTCCAACATCTGCCGGACCACGCGTTCGATCGTATTCTGAGGCACCTGGCTTGGCTCCGCTCGCCGCTCCATGGCGATCGCGCCTTGCTTGCAGCTCGTCGCGCAGACACCGCAGCCGATGCACAGCTCGGAATCGAACACCGGCTGGAGCTCGTTCTTACGCCTTCCGTCCGTTCTCTGAGGCGCCATCGAAATCGCAGCGACCGGGCATGCCCGCGAGCAGCGTGAGCAACCCTTGCAGTGCTCCGGGTCATGCCGTGGCTCGAACCCGCTGGGATTCACGGCATGGAGACCGAACTCGTTGATCGCGGACAGCTGCCCACAGCAACAGGCACAGCAGTTGCACACGTAGGCGGGCTCGTCCTTCACGTTGTCGGCGATTTGCACCAAACCACGCTTGCGCGCGTCCGTCACGATCGACATCGCGTCGTCCTTGTCGATCTCCCTTCCGAAACCGCGCCGAACCACGAAGTCTGCGCCCTGGTTGAGCGAGAGACAGATCTCCTGTGGCGTGTCGCAGGCCTTGCCGAGGTGATCGGCCTTGTGGCGGCAGTAGCAATGCGAGACGGCGATGTGCTCTGCATCTTCGATCAACTGCGTTGTACGCTCCCAGTCCAAGACCTCGGGCACGTTGGCCGCCAGCACGTCTTCGTGCACCATCGCTCGCCCGATCACGGTGTCGTTGCCGAACACCTCCTTGGCGAAGGTGTCGTCGCCGTGCATGTACGCATCCATCGCTTTGGCGACGCTGAGCTTGTCGAACATGTCGTGGGCGCGCATCATCGAAAACTCGAAGAAGCCGACGACCGGCGGAGCGAGCAGGTACTTTCGCTCGCCGGTCTTGGCGCTCAGGAGATCCATGACGAGGCCCTTTTCGCAGAGCGGCTCGAGCTTCCTCTGCAGCTCCGCCTGGGGCATGTCGTAGCGTTTCGCCAGTCGGCTCAGCGGGGTCGGCATCATCGGCATCCGGGATGCGAGCTTCGCCTCCTCGGGTGTGTACATCAGCTCGAGAAGCTCTCGCCAGCCCTCCAAAGCGCGCTCGTCCTCGGGCCGCGGCATCGCTACGGCATGGTGGTCGAGGCGATCCATCAGCTGCCGATACTCCTGCTTGAGTTGGCTCATATGTCCCATGACGCACCTCCCTCCGGAAATGCCTGCGAGGGTCGTGCCAGTCTCCAGGTCGAACCAAAAAAGACTATATAGTCGCGAAAACGTAGGCGAAGCGGGCAGCTTGTGGGAAGGCTTGTCCGCCCGTCGCGTGCCGAGGGGCGCATTCGCTGCAGCGCAGGGCGAAGATACGCAAAGCCTTCGCCGACTGATCGTGTCCGGCGGGCCGCGCGGCCCTCACCGTGGTGCTGCTCAGTGACCGAGGGCGTATCGAACGGGGAGCGAGATCTCGCGTTCCCGCCAATCGAGTGCCTGCGGCGGAGGGGGAATGTGTAGCGCGGTCACCGACGCGGTTGCCGACTCGTCGAGGACGTTGTGGCCCGAGGAGGAGAGCACGCGTACGGCCACGATCTTCCCGTCTGGGCCGATCGTGACACCGAGACGGAGTCGACCCTCGAGTCGCATCCGCACGGCCGAGCTCGGATAGTTTCGTGTGGCGATCTTGTTCACCTCGCGCTGCACCTCGCTCAGCCAAGCGCGCAATGCAGATCGACGGTCGACACCCTCACCGCCGCTGCCTGTCCCCGAGCGCGTCGCGTTCGGATCCGTGCCAGCCGAGCCATTCGCCATCGCATGACTCGTCGCGCTGTTCGAAGGTTCCTCGCCGCTCACCTCCGTGTTACCGACCTCGGGGGTGTCCGACGTTGTAGGCGTCTCGACCGGCGCCACAGGCTCGTTGGTCGCAACGGGCCGAGGCTTCTTCGGCTTGGGTCGCACTTTGCGAAAGAGCTGCTTCGGTGGCTCCGTCGGTGCGACCGCATCGCCGATCTGCTCGTCATCTCCAACTCGGCCGCCGCCGTCGTCCGTGATCGTGATGAACTCGATCGCGCGGCTCACGGGACTGGGCTCGACCGCGGCCGGGGCTCCAGCGAGCGCGGCGAACATCGCGCCGTGCACGAAGACGGAATAGAGAAGATGACTGCCTGGTCGAGCGAACATCGGGATCCGAACTTTGACATTGATAATCATCTTCAACAAGTCTGAGGCGTCGTTTTGATTCGCCTGACCTTCAAATGCCGAAAAGCTCGGAATATCAATGGTTTAGAATGTTACCTGGGCACCGATTTGGAAGGAGAGCGGGGCATTGGGTCGCGCGCCGAAGGGCCTCCGAGAGACGATGGCCCGGGTGTTCGTGAGATTCTGAAGCCGCACGTAGGCTTCGACGGGCTCGAAGCGCATCCGAGCGACGAAGTCGAGGGTGAAGAACCCATCGGTATCCGGCAAGGGCTGCAGCCCGACGACGCCTTCGCCCATCTTCCCAAAGTAGTTCCCGATCAGATAGGTGCCCCAGAAGCTCTTCTCGAATCCAAGCTGCGCATTCAACACGTGCGCCGGCACGTACGGAATCGGGTCACCCTTTTCGATGTCACCAATCGTCGGGTCCGACGACTCGAAGGTCGTGCGATACGTGGCGTTCGTGAAGGTGTACGAAACCCGGAAGGGCATCGAGAGCTCGCGCGGAAGTGAGACGGTGTAGCCACCGAGTAACTCGACGCCTCCGATGAATGCACGCCCATTGTTGAACTGCTGGTTCACGAGGTCCGGATTGCAGCCTGCCGAAAGGGTGCACTCGCTCGTGATGTTGCTGTAGTCGTTGAAGAAACCGATCGCTTCTCCAAAACCCGACGAGTCTTTCGTCACGTATCGGAACCCCGCCTCGTAGTTAATCGAGAGCTCCGGGTCGGCCAGCTCGCGATTTCCGGGCGTGACGGCGCTGAACCCTCGGTGCACGCCTGCGAGCACGGCGAAGCCTTCGACGATGGTGTACTGGAGGCCGATGCCAGGAAGGAACACGAGTTGCGGATCCTCGCGCACGGTGCCGAGGTTCGGCGCGTTCTTCTCATCCTCGAAGAAGGTCCGAATCCACTCGACGCGAAGACCCGGCTTGATCACCAGGCCCGCCACTTCAATCCCGTAGACGAGGTAGCCAGCGAGGGCTTGCGCCTGGGCTTTGTTGTCGTCGATCAGCAAGTCGGGGTCGTCCTGGTAGCTGAGACCGTCCCAGACGAGCTGCGTGTTCTGCATCCGATAGCCCTGCTCGGGCTGGAATCGATCGACCGAATCGTAGTGAAAACGCAGCCCCGATTCGATCTCGTGGTGCACCTTCCCCGTGTCGAAATCGGCTCGCAGGCGCGTCTGAATTCCCATCACGACGAATCGGCGACGATTGCTGATTACCATCAAGTCTTGTGCATCGGTGCCGCCACTCACCGAGGGCGAGTCCTGCTGCCCGGTCAGCACGAGATAGTAGGAATCGAGGGGCGGCGTCGCCGGCTGCGTGAGGACGTCCAGGAACTGCGTCCCATCACGAAACTGGTTCAGTCGTTCCCAGGTCCGGTCGAAGTCGTGCCGGTACGCGGTCGTCTCGAGCAAGATGTGCTCACCAACGGCCAAGTTGTGCGTGAGGTCGACCGCAGTTCGCCACCAATCCATGTTGTCGAGCTGACTCGCGGTGTAGCGACGGTCCGGGTTCGCGCCGAAGTCTTCGTCACTCAAGCCGAGGTAGGTTTCGTTCGAGCTCTCGCGAGATCCAACGAACTTCACGGTGAGCCGATTGAACGCGTGCGAGGCCAGGTCGTTGTTCACGAAGCCTTTGAACATCAGCTCGCCTTTTTGGAAGCCCGTGTTGCCGCGTCCGTAGTCGCCGTCGAGCTCCTTGAAGCCGCGCGTGCCGAGGTGCACACCTTCGATCACGAAACCGCCCCAGTCGTTCTTTCGGCCGTAGTGAAGATGAGCGCGAATCGTTTGGAAGCGTCCGTAGGAGAAGTCGATCTGCCCTCTGGGCTCTTCGGGGACGGGGCGACTCAAGTAGTTGATTGCGCCGGCCACCGTTTGCGGCCCGTAGAGAATCGAGGCCGGACCTTTCAAGACCTCGACACCGGTGATCCGAGCCATCAGCGGGAAATAATAAGCGGCTGGCGCCGAGTACGGAGCGGGTCCGAAGAGAACGCCGTCCTCCATCAGGGTGACCTTCGAGCTTCGGTTTGGATTCGTACCTCGCAGGCCGATATTAGGTCGCAGACCGAACCCGTCTTCTTGTCGAATGTAGACGCCGGGAACCTGCAACAGCACTGCGTTCGGGTCGTCGTACTGCACCGTTTCGAGTTGCTTCTGATCGAGTGACTGGACCGAGCCGCCCATCCGAAAGATGTCTTCGGGCGTGTACCGGACCGTCACCTCCCGAAGCTCTGGCATGGGCTCGTCCGAGCTGGGGTTCGACTTCGGGCCCGCCGGGCCCTCCTCGGGCACCGCACCTTCCACGCCTTCGGGTGCCGGCTCCTCCTCGTAGACCTGCTCGTCGAGAAGCTGAAGCTCCTGCTCCAGCATGGTGTCGTCGAACGTGTCGCGGGGTGCGTCGGGGGAGGGCTCGGGCTCCGGCTCCTCCGCGTCGGCGCGGGCGCTCCACGCCATCAGCGCGAGGAGGAGGACGCTCCACATCAATCCGGCGTGCAGGGCACGACGGTGGGGCTCACGGACCCTGCTCACCGCTCCGTCCGCTTCGTCTCAGCCACGAGGGCGCTACGCGTTGGGTAGGCCGGTAGCGGATCGCTCGGGGGTGCCGCGGCGATCCAAGGCATGATCGCGATCGTGTCTTTTTCGATCGCGAGATTCGCATCGGGGTCGATCATCGGAGCAGCGCGTCTCCCGTTCAGAGAGACGAGCGCGTCGGCCCGTACTTCGACGTCTTCATGACCCCGTGCCTCAAAGTCGTCGGCGACCCGTCGAGCGAGCTGCAGAATCAGGTCGGGTTGGCCCGACATCTCGCGCTCCTGATGGCTCGTCAGGTAGTGGCTGGGTGGAACCTGAATTTCACGGTCCGTGCCGCGCCAGCGAACCCGGTAGCGAATGCTTCCGTTCTTCTCCCGGACCATCACGCGCCAGGAGTACCGCATGCCCTGCTCGTGCCAAAGGACGTCGCCGGGGTAGAGGTAGGCTCGCAGCGGGGTGATGGCTTGAATGATGCAGTACGCCGCGACCAACGCCGCCGCGGCCGTCGACCAGCGGCCGGCAGGGTTTTCCGTCTGCTCGGCCGGAGTCGCAGTCGGGGCAGGGGATCGACGGACGCGCCGCCAGAGTTTCCGCGGCCAGTCCGCATCGAAGAACAGGGTTGCCCCGCTCACCATCAAGAACGGAAATACACCGATGACGAAGAGAAGGTGCGTGCAGAGATGAAAGAAGGCCACCGTTGCGAACGCGTATGGGCGGCTCTTTCGCCACAGCAGAAACGGCACCACAAGCGTGTCATTCAAGAAGCCAGCCCAGCTCATGAGGTGCGGCATGGCCGGCCAGG
>CBDUCC010000100.1:0-11019 GCA_965365555.1 uncultured Myxococcales bacterium
CCGGCACCGGCTTCGCCGCCCGCGCCACCTTCGCCGCCGGCACCTCCGTCACCGCCGGAGCCACCTGCACCGCCGTCACCTTCGACGCAGGTGACAGCCACGGTCCACTCCGCGGTGCAATACTCGAAGGCATCGTCCGAAACCGCGATCGTGATCGACTGAGCGCCCGTCTCGGCGCAGGTGTAGGTCGTCTCCTGCGCAGACGCATCGGCGATGTCACCGCCTGTTGCGGTCCACTCGTATTCCACGGCATCGCCTTCGCTGTCTTTCGCATCCGCCGACAGATCGATATCGTTGCCGACCGACGTCTGAAGCGGGGACACGATGACCTTCGCAAGCTCGGCGCAGATGTTGAACTTGCCGTCCACGCGCACGCCGCCGAGTCGGGTTGGAAGCTTGCAGTTGAGGAAGACCATCACGTCGGTCGATGCGCCGGCCTCGACGGCGAACTCCGCGTCTCCTCCGCAGCTAATTTCGCCACTCTCATCGGTCGCGGTCAGCGTGACGGTGTAGCCGTCACCAGGAGGAAGCCCGAACACCTCAACGGATGCGGTTGCACCGGGGGCACTCGTGTCGATGGTGCCGCTCATGGGCTCCATCTCGCCGCCCGAGATCTCCCAGTCGACTTCGTTGATGGTCACGCCCTCGGCAAGCTCGAGGCTCAGGTTGAGTGAGCCCGAGCTCTCGGTCGAGGTCGAGTCGCTTGTACATCCTGCAAAGACAAACGCCGCGGCGAGACACCAGGCGATGGTCCGAATCGAAATCAGTGAACGCATCATGAATGACTGCTCCTACGCGCCGCTGCCTCGCTCTCCCGGCAAGGTTGAACGCGCTCTTGAATGGTTGGGGGGAGCACGAACGTATCACCACGCAGAAGCTTCGTTCAAGGCCCTTCCGAGCCCGCCTCGACATCACTTCTTCGACAGGTCGAGTTCCGCGTTCGAGTTTGTTGGATGAATTACAATCAGCACATTGCGTCCAGGACAGGATCGCAGTGACCGACGGAGCTCGACCGTAAACGTCTGGAGGCAGAGACAGAAAATGAGGCAGGACCTGCAGGCGGCTGGAAGAAAAGAGGCGGCACGGGACCGGGAGGGCGGGTGAGAATAGAAAAAGGGACGCCCCGGCACGGGACGCCCCTTTTGGAAGTTCGCTAGCCTTGCGACGATCGCTCGTCGCCTGGCTCGGCGTGCGCAAGTACGTTGCGTACACCACGACCGACTTTGTCTGGATTACGAGCGCGAGGCTCGTTGGCGGGCTTATTCAGCCTCACTAGCTTTGCGCGACACGTTGCGGCGCGATGCGTTCCCCGTCGGGAAGCCTGCTGACCCTCCGCGTGAGTTGTTGGTCTCACTGGAAGAGCGTTGACCGATACGTCCCGTGCGCTGTCGTCGTACCTCTCGACTGAAAGGTCTCGAGATACCGAAGGTCCGTGTAGGTCGCCCTACACCATTCCTTCGGACACAGTCCCAGCGATGGTTTGGGTTTAGCAAACCATCGTGATTGGACTCCGCGACGACTCTCGTCGTACCTGAACCCCCGGCTTTCGGCTCGCCGTGGGCGAATTGGGATGCGCTTCTGTGTGGATCCGATGTCTCATGCCGCCCCGCACCCCACTGCCGGCCGCTAGACCGTGTGCAATGGAGCCGCGCAGCATGTTCAGGCCGACGCGTGCAATCCAGATTGTGTTGTCAAAGATGGGCACCCGAACCTCGTGGGATTACCGTCACCGGTTCCGATCCGGCTTCCGACGGTGAGCGGACGCTTTCACCCCGCCTCGCTCACTCAGGCG
Source organism: uncultured Myxococcales bacterium (assembly GCA_965365555.1). Lineage (GTDB taxonomy): Bacteria > Myxococcota_A > Polyangia > Polyangiales > Houyiibacteriaceae > SG8-38. Next base: position 1,793 of record CBDUCC010000100.1, read on the forward strand.
GGTACTCTGTCGAGTACCGAACCTGTGACGCGCCGTCGCTCTCATTCGGGCAGCACAGTGCCTGTCGCTCCCGAACAGTTGCCTAGAACCTTCGCTTCCGCCGTGTGGTGAAACAGAGCGGTGTCCCGATTCCAGCACGCCTCCACCGATGCTCCCCGCGTAGACGGCCCTTGCAAGAGCTTTCGCTCCGCCAGGACCCACGCATCAGCGCATCGGCTTATGCAATCCTCACGACCCACGGACACGTTTGGCGCGCTCCTCGCGCCAACCCGACTGCGCGGCCTTTCGACCCCGCCTCTTACCCCCGTGAGAGTGAGAGACAGCAACTTTCGTTACTGCCGTCAGATGGGTTGATTCAAAGAACGGCCAAGCTCGCTGTCGCGATCTTCCGACCCCTTTTGTCACCGATCGAGAAGCTTTGATCAACAGAAATCGCTTGTGGAAAATACGATTAATTTTCCACAATGAAGTTCTGTTTCACCCAGTTTGTCCCCAATGGCGTCGCACTGCGGACCGCAGCGAAATGTCAGGGCGCGACTGGCGAAGGGGCCACAGGCACTACCGACGTCGGCACCGCAATCGCGGCGGGTACCGTGCCTGGTAACCCGGAATCGGGGGTGGGCTCACTTGCGTCGGCCGTCGTGGTGTCGGGTGTCACGAGCTCGGGCGCTTCGAGCGGCGCCTCGAAATCGAAAGGCATCTCCCGCGGCGTCACGGTGCCGAATCGATCGATCGTCACCCACTGGCCATCCGGCATCACGTAAGCGTCCCCCTCGCGGTCGTAGCGCGGCAGGGCGACCTCGATCGGCTCTTTGACCTGACCGCGAATGCGGCCTTCGAGGGTTTCGACCGGAAGCGGTTCGTCGAGGACGAAGTTGTACCCGCCCTTGTCGAACTCCATTACGTACATCTCTTCTTCGAACTCGAACTCCCGACGGTACACCATCGGCTGTGAGCCGTAGCGAATGTGCGGCCGATGCTCGAGCACGAACGACATGAGACGGACTGCGATGTGGTTGTGCATCCGATGACAGCCGTGCGAGTGACGACGCATGATACTCATGTAGTCGACAGAGCCGTGCGTTCGGATCCCTTCGTCGCCGCCGATTCGAATCTCGCCGTCGGGGCCCCGGTAGTACTTGCGGTGGTAGGCAGCGACGAGACCGTACGCCGAAGCGTAACTCGGGCCGGTCATGTGATAGTTGACCTCCTGGTACACCTGGCCGCGCTTCTTTCGCTTCGTCAGCATCGCGCCCGGCGGAGTGCTCTCCGGGGGCACCCATATCGGAGCTGCGGAGATGCGACTCCAGACCCGCTTGCCGACCGGCGAATCTTTGTACTTCAGCATGATGTTGCCGTCGATGTACTCGCCTCGCCAACCGCCAATCGTGGTGCCGAAGCGCGCAAGCGGGATCTTCTGCCCCTCGTAGCGCACGAAGATGGTGAGACGCGGCCGGCGTCGAACGGGTTGCGAGCGCTTTCGACCAGTCTCGTCGAAGGGAAACTCGAGCCAGACGTCGCCGCGATCGATCTCGACGAGGAGATCCATCGAGTCGCTGTAATACGGAGGCAGCTCAACACCCTCCATTGCAACGACCTGGTGTGCGGGCACGTCGCCGAGCGACTGCAACCATGCATAGGTGGACTCTGGCGTGTACAAACCGAAGGCGTCGATGATGCGCTCACGAAGCTCCGCCTCGAAGTTCGGAATCTGATGTTCCTGGCCATCGGCGGTCTTATAAGTGCGCGGTTCGCCATCGTGCTTGATCGATGTGCTGCCATCCTCGATGACTTCGGCAGCGTGCATGGCGCGCTCCGTCAGCACGCGAATGACCGCTTCATGCTCGGTCTCTTCCGGCGTCTTCTGAAGCACGGCGAGCGTATCCCCGCCGATGAAGCCCCATCCGTAGACCCGATGACGGCGCTCGAATTCGGCAAGTGCCTCGTGCGTGACCCAGTCGAACAGCCCCGGGGTGTACCCGCCTCGGCCTTCGAAGAATCCTTCGCATTCCAGCCTCGCCTGTGCAGCGACGATCGCCTCGTACTCAGGCGCAATGCGGCGGTATTCCTCGACGCGGGCCCACTGCTCGTCGTCGGCGACCTGCTCTCGGGTGATCTCCTCGAGGCTCTCTACCTGAGCGTTGACGACCAGCGCATCCATCTCCGGCTTGAAACGCTCGTAGCGATTCACCCGACGCTTGGGACCCCAGCCCTTGTCGTAGGCAAGAAAGCCGTCGAAGGCTCGAAGGGTCTCGAGGTCGAGCTCGCTCGCGCACTCGAGCTCGCGCACCTCGGTGAACCTCGTGCGAAGGAGCGTGAGGGTCGGGAGGATGCCGTAGAGCTCCAGGTACTCATCCTTCTTCGCGCGGTATCCATGACGGTCGTCCGGAAAATCGCCACGGGCGAGCGCGAGATAAGTCGGCCGGTACTCATGAGGCAGCGGCTCTTCGTCTGGCGAGGAAGCCTCGGTCAGGATGTAGGGCGTCCACTCCTCGCCAAGGTCGAGCAGGAGATAGCCCTCGGTGCCGGCTTTGGCGCCGTCGACTTGGCGTTCGGAGCGACCCTCATCCCAGAAGGCCACGGGCTGTTCGAGAACCTGCGGTTCCTCCGATGCATCGGCAACGGGGCTCGGCAGGCGTCGGGCCCGCTTGCTGTCGCCCTCGAGCGGCGCGGTCGCAGGATCCTGCTTCGGTGTACACCCGACAACGGCTGCACACGCCAAAATCGTCACTAACCCCAGACGCACGTGTCCCACGACTTAAGCACCTTGGTGCTGATCGCGACGTGATGCAAGTTTCGAGCGCCCCGAGCTGGACGTACCTACGGGTGAGCGTGCTAGATGGCGCGGAGATGGGCCTTTTCGATAGGCGAAAGGTAGGTCTAGTCCTCACTCCGGGGCTGTTTGTCGCGACCTGGTTCGCGCCTCTTGGGCTCGAACCGCGAGCACACCACCTGGCTGCGGTGTTCGCCACCGTGATCGTCGCCTGGGTCACCGAGGTAATGCCGATTGCCGTCACCGCGTTGTTGATCGGACCCGCCATGATCGTCGTGGGGGTCACCGACAGCCGGACAGCGTTCGCTCCCTACGCCGACCCACTCATCTTCCTATTCATCGGAGGCTTCTTCATTGCACGCGCGATGACGCGGCACGGACTCGACCGCAGACTCGCTCGTTCTCTCACCACGTTTAGCCTGGTCCGAGGCTCTCCGGTCCGCATCCGTATGGCTTTCATGATGACGGCGGTCGTGCTGTCGATGTGGATCAGCAACACCGCCACCGCTGCGATCCTCGTTCCAATCCTGCTTGGAACCCTTCCAGAAGACGACGAGCACGCGTCGGGAAGCGTGCTCGCCATCGCCTACGCCTCCTCAGTGGGCGGCATGGGGACCCTGATTGGAAGCCCCCCCAACTTCATCACCGTACGTTTCCTCCAGGAGCAGGCAGGTATCGACTTCGATTTCGTCCAGTGGATGGGAGTCGGTGTGCCGACTGCACTAGTACTCGTCGTCGTGATCGGCTTCGCTCTGCAGTGGCTGGCGCCTCCGCCGCCGGCCGAAGCGGACGTCAGCCTCGTGGCCTCTCCCTGGTCGAAGGGCGAGCTGGTGACCGCCGCATGCTTCGCCCTGGCCGTCCTGGGTTGGACACTGCCCGGAATCATGCGGGCGGTGGGAGCGCCGTACGCCGAGGAAGTCGCACGGGCTTTGCCGATTGGCGCGGTCGCCATCCTCGCGGCCGCACCGCTGTTCTTGATCCGCGACGCGGATGGTAGAACGCCAGTGCTACCTTGGCACGACGCTGCACGGATCGACTGGGGTCTGATTCTGCTCTTCGGCGGTGGCCTCACCCTGGGCGCTCAGATGTTCGAGACCGGACTTGCGGCCGACATCAGCCAATGGTTCCTCGGCGTCACGGGCATTTCATCGCTTTGGGGGCTGACCGCTGCACTTGTGGTCTTCACTGTCTTCTTCACCGAAGCATGCTCGAACACGGCGTCGTCCAACATGATCGTACCGCTTGCGATCGCCGCCGCTGTCGAGCTCGAAGTGTCACCACTGCCTCCGGCGTTGGCAGTGGGCTTGGCAGCGAGCTGCGCCTTCATGTTGCCGATCGCCACCGGGCCGAACGCCGTTGCGTATGGTACCGGCCTACTGCAGCTGCCGAAGATGATGCGCATCGGGTTCCTGCTGAACATCGTTGCCGCACTGACTCTCCTCGCAGTGCTGTACCTGTTGACGACAGTTCACGGCTGGGCGTAGCGCTTGCGGATTTGTTGAGAACCGCCTCAAGGGTGACTCATCCTTACACTTCCGCACGTTGTGAGAGGCCACTATGGGAACCGTCCCCTTTCTGTTGAATCAACTCCGACCGCTCGACAAGGGAGGCGCAGCGCTGACACAGGCAGCCGCGTCCATCGCTCTGTCCCAGGGTCAACCCCAGACGATCATCGACGTCCTGCACGGACGTGCGTTTCGGTTCTACTCCGAAGGCGTTCGGCAGTACCTGGCGATTCGCACGGGTTCGACAGAACGCGCCGATCACTACCTCGCCAAGCTACGCGCGTACGTCGCCAAGACCGACAGCAGCGAACTGATCGAGGCACCTGGAATTCGAGCGCGCCTCTACCGGGCCGCGCGCGGCTATCTACGAAACCAAAGCCGTCCACATCGTCCGCCCACGCAAGAAGAGCTCGAGGCGTTGCCCTGGCGTGCGCTTCCCTCGGCACACATGTCCGTAAGCCCGCTGAACAAGCTTCGGTTCGACCTGCGGGCCGACGAATCCGAGCTGGTCGAGCTTCGCTATGCGCGAGAGCTAGGGCTCGAAGAGCTGGCGTTCGTGTACGGTGCGACGACCGAGGAGATGCGCCGGCGCGTCGATGAGGCCACGGAGCACGCCCGGGCGATTCTGGCCGATCAGGGCGTGACGAATGAGGAGCGCTTCGGACGTGTGATCATCGAAGCGTTTGCTCTGGAGCCAGCGCCCCGCAGTCGGAGCGAGGAGCGCGAGGCCGTTGCACCTCTTCCGAGTGGGACCATCGTCGGCGGACGCTATGCGATCGAGACGCGGGTCGGACTCGGCGCCTTCGGCGACGTATACCGCGCGAAGGACACCGAGGTGCCGGGTCACGTGGTCGCGCTGAAGCTACTCCACCAGCCAGCGCATTCGAAGAGCGCCAAACAATCGGCGCTTCGGGAGTTGCGTTTGATCGCCTCTGTTTTCCATCCCTCGATCGTGCAGTTCAAGGACCATGGCTGGTTCGAGGAGCGCCTTTGGTTCGTCATGCCTTGGTACGACGGCGAGACGCTCGAGTCGCGCCTCCAACGAGAGCCCCTCAGCCGAGCGGAAGCGATCGAGATCTTTCAGCCGCTCGCGCGCGCTCTCGCCGCGATGCACGCAGCGGGAGTCCGTCATCAGGACGTGAAGCCCGAGAACATCTTCCTCGCCCGGATCCCGGGTTTCGGCAAAGACGAGGTGACACCCGTCCTGCTCGACCTCGGTGTTGCTGCAACCGAAGCCGAGATGGTCGTGGCCGGAACCCCGACCTATTTCGCACCCGAGGTTGCCGCCCAGTTCGCGTCGGTAGAAGACAAGCCGGCGGTAAGCAACAAGGCGGACATCTTCGCGCTAGCGCTCTCGTTGCGGAATGCGCTCGAACCGGAGACACAAGAGGACGTCGCCGCCGGCGCGGTCGACACGTTCATCGAGCTCCGGTCGAAGGCGACCCCAGGCGCACCGAGCCGACGCCCACTTCGTTACCTGAAGCCTTCGTTTGATCGATGGCTGAACCGAAATCCCGAGCTTCGGCCCTCGGCCGACGAGCTCGCCGAAGAGCTGAACGTACTCTCATTGCCCGAAGAGCGGCGCGCTCGAATAAAGACAATTCTGCGATGGACCATCCCCATGGCACTCGCTCTGCTTGGTGCCTCGGGCGCGGCCGTCACGGTGTTCTACCAGCAAGCGGAAACCGAGCGAGAGGTGGCGGCCCAGGCGAAGGAAACCGCCACCGGGTTGGCGCAAGACCTAGCGACGACGCGGGAGATCGCGGAGCAGCTAGAGCTCCGATATGAGCAGAGCCGCCTCACTCGAACGGAGCTTGCCAAGCGACTTGCGCGCACCGATGGCAGGGTTGCTGCGCTGCGTACTCAGCTCAAGGACGAGGAACGCCGCCTGCGACGAACGCGCGAGAAGCTTGCCCAAAACCGACAAGAGAAGGCCACGATCGAGCAACATCTCTCCGAGACGGAGCGTGAGCTTTCGTCGACCGAGCGCACCCTTGCGGCGACGAGTCAGAAGCTCAACGCCACGGCGGTCGAGCTTTCGCAGGAGCGTGACGAGGCCCGGCGGCTCGAACGTCGACTCGATAGGGCTGGGGAGCGATTGCTTCAGTCCCAGGGCGAGATCGCGGCACTCGAGGCGCGCCTCGATGCAGAGGCGTCCAAGACCGAAGAGCTTCAGGACGCCGTGGCCCGGGCCGTGGCTGCCAAGAGTCGAGCCGAGCTCGAGCTCGAGTTTGCCCAGGAAGAGCTCGAAGCGGTCAAGCGCAGAGCCGCCGCACCGCATGCGCCGGAGCCGGAGCAGGATCCGACCTCCGACGAGCCAACCCCCGACCGCTGAGTCCAGTGCGCCATCCGCTCGCCAATGTCGAGGTTCGTTTCCTCGGGCCGCTGACGATCAGGCTCGGCGGGCTGTTGCTGTTCGCCACGGCGCTAATGATGTTCGTGGACGTGCCTCTGCAGGGCGAGAGCTCTCCATTCGGCATCGTGTCGTTCGAGCTCGTCGGCAGACCATACGAGGCGCTCCGTATCCTCCTCGAATGGCGTAGTCGAAGGGTGCTGGGTGTCGCTCGACTGAGCCTGATCGTAGACTTCATCTACCTGGTGATCTATGCGCTCTTCTTCGGCGCGCTCGCTCTTTGGGTAGGCCACCGGCTCGGCGATTCGAAGTGGAGCGTGCGCGCCGCCTGGTCGGCGATGATCGGCGCGCTGCTCGATGTGGCAGAGAACGGTGTGCTTCTCTACGAGTTGAACAGGCTCACATCCCCCTCGCCCTACCCGCAGCTCGCCGCTGCGCTCGCGATCGGGAAGTTCCTGCTCCTACTGGCATCCGCCGCGTACGGCCTCGTTGGCGGTGCGCTCTCGCTCTCGCGCGGTCAGCGACGTCCTTTGTAGCCCATCATATCTTGCATGACCGATTCGCTCATCTCCGCGATTTCGGCCTCTTCGGCAATGCGCTCAGCACAGTCTTCGCAAACCTTGATGCGACGGCCGTCCGCCTTGACGGAAACCAGCTCGTCAACCTCATCGTCGCAGGATCGGCAGGTCGCCACGGCTACCTCGTTCGCGGCAGGAAGCGCCCCATCGACGGAAGCACGAGATTGTTGCGGACCGACCTCACTGCGCCTCCCAATCCCGTCGGGAGCGCTCGGAATGCGATGTCGACGTGCTTCGTGTCGGTTTCGACGCCGTGGAGGGTGACGAACGAAGTGAGTACCGACACCGCTCGACGGACCAGCGGGTTCTTGCCGATGTTCGGATCGCGCATGAGGTCGAGCACGATGCGATTGCCGTTGGCCTCGGCAAGCACTGGCGATCGGTTGGGCATGAAGTTCACGAGCGTGCCCGGATTGGAGAGATCGAGGGCGCCGGACTTGATCAGCGCGGCGATCGGCGACTCGGACTCTCCGTTGAGCTTGAGGGCGACCTCTTCGAGCCGAAGGGCAACGGTGAGCTCCTCGTCATTGAAGACGATGCGCTCGACGTAGATAATCGCGCCGGCACGGATCGGCGTATTCATGAGATCGACGTTCGCGGCCAAACGGATGCCTGGGGGCACGGACTCGATCTGGAAATCGTCCACCTTGCCCGTCCGCTCGGCCTGCTGACCGAGCCATCGAAGAGCTGCGACCGGCACTCCGAACCGGAGTCCTAGGGCGCTTCGAACGGCGCGGCCGAGCTCCTCGGGGTGTGTGCGTAAGTACGTGCGAACCGCGTCGACCGTTTCCTGGGGTGTGGGCATGACCGGGGGAGTCTAATGTTCCCGGCCCCGCTCGTAAACGGTCAATTCCCGTCGAAGGTCGATGGGTCGCAAAAACCACGGCCCGTGCCGAGGTCGGTGCATGCGAGACCCCGCGGACACTGATTGAGCACGGTCGGGTCGCAGAGCTCCTCACAGGTGGGCCCGTTCTTCCCTTGGCCCGAACAGGTGGCGCCGGGGTGGCAGATGCAGACCTCGCTGCGCACGCAGTCGATACTGTACTCGCAGACCTGGCCGATCACTCTCGGTACGTAGTCCGTGTTCTGCAGAAAACCTGGGAGGCAGACCCAGATCTCCTCCTCGGAACCGCCGCCGGCACCGCCCATGCCAGCTGAACCCCCTAGGCCGCCCGCGCCACCGCTTCCGGTGCTCCCTCCGCCACCGGCCGTGCCGGCCGAACCAGCAGAGCCGGAGGCGCCGCCAGCGCCTGCAGCACCTCCGGTGCCAGCCACACCGGCCGAACCTCCGGCGCCGGCGCTTCCGCCTTGTCCGCCTTGTCCGCCTTGTCCGCCCGCGCCACCGAAGCCGAGATCCGAGGTGAGTAGACAGGCCTCCAAGTTCTCGCAACGAACGATATCGGGGCCGCACTTCTTCATGCAGTACTTGCCGTAGATGGTCTCCGCGCAGATCGATCCGCCGAAGCACTCCGACGACTGGAAACAGGGAAACCCGTCGGCCACCTGCTTGGCGCAGGCGGATGCGCCGAAGAGTGCGAGGGCCAGGCAGAGAAGCGCCGATCGAGCGGTCATCGAGACCGTATGTAGCAAGAGAGGACAGGTGGCGCGATTTTTGTACAGTTTCGCAGCTCAATCGCGTGCTGGATCGCCATCCGTCCGGACCAAGAGGTAGTTCCCCGTGTCCGCATCCCTTCGGAGGAGCTCGATCCCCGCCTCGATCGGCTGGGCCTCGAGGTCGAGCCGGTATCGAAACAGGTCGTCCCGCGAGACCGACTGGCCCTGCTCGTGTCGGTGCTCGGGCTCCTGGCCTCCTCGCTCGACCGGGTGGCCCCGGAGCTCCGGCACCTGCAGCGGGAACTGGGCACGACTACGGTCCACGTCACCCACGATCAGCGAGAAGCGATGTCCCTCGCCGACCGGGTCGTGCTGATGCGTGACGGGCGTATCGTCCAGTCCGGAACACCGGCGCAGCTGTACGACGACCCGGTGGACACCTTTGCGGCGGTGTTCATCGGTTC
>CBDUCC010000101.1:0-10985 GCA_965365555.1 uncultured Myxococcales bacterium
GCCAGGGAAACAAGCGATGCATCAAACCGGACCAGACGTTTGCACCGACCATCATGCTCTCCAGTCGATCGAAAATAGAACATGTACTATTTTGCTTCAAGCCAATGACGGAACCTTCAAACAGAGTTCAGCACAAGCTGCCGCCGAGTGTAGTGAGAGCGGTGCAGCGCCTCGTTCGAGCGGGCTTTGTCGATCCATGGGCACATGCGACCGCGCAGCATTTGCGCGATCCGGCTCAGCAGTTCGATCCGGAGTTCATGCGGAAGCTGGTTCCGAAGATGGAATTGTTTGCGCGCTACTTCGATGCCGAGGTTCGCGGGATGGAGCGAGTGCCGAGGAGTCCGGTTTTGGTGATCGGCAATCACTCCGGCGGCGCGATCACGCCCGACACCAGCGCATTGTATGCGGCCTGGTATCGCGAGCGTGGATTCGATGACCCCCTCATGGGTTTGGCATTCGACGCGATCTTCGGCGTACCCGGCTGGCGGGAGCTCATGCGCAAGATCGGGCAGATGCCGGCCAGTATGGACAACGCAGAGGGTGCACTTCGAGGCGGCAACTCCGTGCTGCTCTATCCGGGAGGCTCCTACGAGGTGTTTCGTCCTTGGACCGATCGGAACCGAATCCTGTTCAACGGGCGAAAGGGTTTCATCCGCCTAGCGCTCAAGACCGGCGTACCGGTCGTGCCGGTCGTCGGGTACGGCGGGCATGAGACCACGGTCGTGCTGACGCGTGGCGAGCGGTTCGCGCAGCTGCTGAGCGCCGAAAAACTCCGCCTGGAAGGCGCGCCGATTCTCTTCCAGGTTCCCTGGGGTGTGTCTAGCCCCATCCTTCCGGGGCTGCCGCTTCCAGCAAAGATCACCGTTGAGGTGTGCGAGCCGCTCGACTGGTCCTCGCTCGGGCCGGAGGCTGCAGAGGACCCAGAAGCACTCGAGCGCTGCTACCAACAGATCACGACGGTGATGCAGGCCACCCTGGATGCTCTGGTCGAAGAGAATCCCAAGCCGCTTCTGCGCCGGCTCACTCGGGGCCGGTCGGGTTAGGCAGAGCTCGTGTTCCTAGGCGCGCCAAGTATCTCTTGGGCCTTCTTGAGCGTGAGCCTGATCGGCGCCGTGTTCACGGCCAACGCGTTCGTCCCCGTGCGAAGAGTGCCTGCGCTCTTCATGCCGAGCTTCTTCGGCTCCTGGCTGACGGCCGAGCTCGCGGTGCATCACGTTCTTTGGCAGGCAATCGCAACTCTGGTGTTCGTCCAGCTCGGCGCGCTCGAAGGGCTGCCGGGTTGGGTTGGACTCGTGATCACGTTCGGCTCCTGGATCGGGCTTGGTGTCTTGTTCGGGGACGGACGGCGTGCCCGAGCCACGTTCGAAAAGGCACTCCAGGGCGTCGAACCCGTGCGTGAGACCGAACCTGTTCCTCGAAAGCTCGTGATGCTGCCGTTCTCGAAGAAGCGCCGCGGGGTGGAGGTCAGCCGGGATATCGTCTATCGACGGGTTGCTGGAACGGTACTCAAGCTCGACGTCGTCGCGCCCTCGAGCCGAGGCACCGGCCGGCCGGCGATCCTCCAGATCCACGGCGGCTCCTGGATCATGGGAGACAAGCGTGAGCAGGGATGGCCGCTACTATCCCATCTCGCCGCCAATGGCTGGGTTTGTTTCAACGTGAACTACCGCTTGAGCCCCGGAGCGACGTTCCCGGACCACCTCGTCGATTTGAAGGCAAGCCTCGCGTGGATTCGGCAGCATGCCGACGAATGGGGGATCGACCGGAGCTTCATCGCGGTGACCGGCGGGTCGGCAGGAGGTCATCTCGCAGCGCTCATGGCATTGACAGCGAACGACCCGGAGTACCAGCCAGGGTTCGAGGAGGCGGACACATCCGTACAGGCAGCGGTACCGGTCTACGGGGTCTACGATTTCACCGGCAGGCTCGGCACGAATCGACTTCCATTTTGGTACCGGCGACTCGAAGAGAAGATCATGAAAGCATTTCGCGAGGAAGAGCCCGAGAAGTTCACCAAAGCATCGCCCATCGATCGGATCCACGAAGACGCACCGCCGTTCTTCATCATTCACGGCGACCGGGATACGCTGGCACCGGTGGAGGAGGCTCGCTACTTCGCGGACGAGCTTCGCCAGGTGTCGAGCTCGCCGGTGGTCTATGCCGAGCTGAAAGGCGCGCAACACGCATTCGATATCTTCTGCTCGCCGCGCACTGCGCACATGCTGGTGGCTGTGCTGGAGTTCCTCGATGCAGTCCATGCAGGGGTCGACTGGCGGGCTGGGGTGGGATCTGCCAATACCGGCCCTCACGCATGAGCGTGGGGGTAGACGCGTGCAGGAAAACATTCGAAATGTGGCGATCATCGCCCACGTCGACCACGGGAAGACCACTCTCGTCGACGCCATGCTCCATCAAACGGGGGTCTTTCGTGCGAACGCCGAGGTGCGTGACCGAGTCCTCGACTCGAATGACCTCGAGCGCGAGCGCGGAATCACCATCTTGGCAAAACACGCCTCGATCCGGTGGAAAGACTACAAGATCAATCTGATCGATACGCCGGGCCATGCGGATTTCGGCGGTGAGGTCGAGCGGACCCTTCGAATGGCCGACGGGGCCCTTCTGCTGGTAGACGCCGCCGAAGGCGCCCTACCCCAAACGCGATTCGTGTTGTCAAAATGCATCGAGCTCGACCTGCCCGTGGTCTGTGTGGTCAACAAGATCGACCGGAGTGACGCGAGGCCCGACGAAGCACTGAGCGAGGTGTTCGACTTGTTCTGCGACCTAGGTGCGACCGACGACCAGGCCGATTTCGCCCACGTTTATGCCATCGGCAAGGACGGCATCGCCAAGCGCGAGCTCGAGGACGAATCGAGCGACCTTACTCCCTTGTTCGAAACTCTGATCGAACGGCTCCCAGCACCGGAAGGCGATGCAACGCTCCCCCTCCAACTCCTCGTACACAACACGATCCACGACGAGTATGTTGGACGCATCGCGATAGGCCGCATGCGAAACGGCACGATCAAGCCGCAGCAGATGGTGGCCGTCATCGGCAAGGATGCGACCATCGAGCGAAAGGTCGGAGCGTTGTGGGGTTTCGAGAGTCTCGATCGCGTCCGGATCGATGAAGCGTCTGCGGGCGACATCGTCGCCATCTCGGGCATCGAGGAAGTTCAAATTGGCGATACGGTGACGCCCACCGATGCGCAGAACCCGCTCGAACGAATCAGCGTCGAGCAGCCGACGATCAAGATCCGGTTCATGGTGAACACCTCACCCTTCGCCGGACGGGTGGGCGATTACGTGACGTCTCGACAAGTTCGCGAACGTCTCATGAAGGAAGCGCAACGCAACATCGCGATGCGAGTGGAGGAGACCGACGAGGCCGATTCCTTCATCGTGTACGGTCGCGGTGAGCTCATGCTCGCGATCCTGGCCGAGACGATGCGCCGTGAGGGGTACGAATTCGCGCTCGGTATGCCCGAGGTCGTCGTCCGAGAGATCGACGGACAGAAGTGCGAGCCCGTCGAGACGGTCGTGGTCGACGTTCCGCAGAATCACGTGGGTACGGTGACTCAGCTCCTCGGAGATCGTCGCGGGGTGATGGGCAAGATGAGTCCACTCGGCACGGATCGGGTTCGGGTGGAGTATCGGGTTCCCTCCCGTGGACTGATCGGGTTCCGTTCGCTCTTCATGACGGAAACGCGCGGCGAGGGACTGCTCAACACGATGTTCGAGGGATGGGATCCCTATGCCGGTCCGCTGCTCCGACGCAAGAACGGAGCCATCGTCTCGGACCGCAAAGGAACGACGACGCCGTACGCCCTCTTCAATCTGCAACCTCGTGGAAAGCTTTTCATCGGGGCCGGTACCGATGTCTATGAGGGGATGATCGTCGGCGAGCACAACCGGCCGAGCGACCTGGACGTGAACTGCACCCGGGAGAAGAAGCTCACCAACATCCGCGCCGCCGGGCGCGACGAGAACGTCATCCTGACGCCGCCTCGCGAGCTGACGATCGAGACGGCCCTCGACTGGATCGACCAAGACGAGCTCGTCGAAGTGACGCCGGACGCCGTACGCGTTCGCAAGGCGATCCTCGAATGCAACCGGCGACCGAAGCGCGAAGCTCCCGGCAAGAGCTGAGCCGCGGGGCAACCCCGGTGGGCTGGCGGGGCCAGCAGCTCAGACGAGGGACGCCAGTCGCGCGGCCGGAGCAGGCCCCAGCACCGGACCGAGCGAACAAAGGCGGTCGTGCGGGCGAGAGGTCCGCCGCAGACTCTCGCACGCGGAGGAGAATCCAACCCCGTACTCGGTCCGACACATGCCCCTAGGCCGGCGACTGATGTCCATCGAAGCAAGAAATTGCAACCATCGTGCCACTGTTTGTTCCGGCCAATTCGGCCCCTCCTGGCCGGACTCGACGGCTTCGGTGCGAAGATTCTTCGCGGCCGGCCGATTCTCCGCAGCCCTTGCGCAGATTGCAGGGGGGCCGCGCCCCGGTCCATGCTGAGGGGCGCATGGCACGATCGCGAGACGAAGACCCGGACCGACATGCCTTCGAGCGGGCGTTCGCCGATGTGAGGCCGCTTCGAGCGCGAGCGCCGAAACGAGCCGCAGCCCCGCCGGAACCGGATGCCAGCCGACTCCGTGACCGGGGAGGAGCCCGAAGCCCATCTGCCGAGGCGCTTCGAGTCGAGCGAGAGGGAAATGGGATCATCACCGGTCGGCGGCCTTCGACGCATGTCAGTATCGTGGACGCGCTCGAAGACCCTCGGCTCGAGGTCGAGGATGAGCTCGACCTACACGGCCTCCGGACCCGCGAGGCCGGCACGGAGGTTCGACGCTTCCTCCAAGAATCTCAGCGGGAGGGAAAGCGTTGGGTTTCCATCGTCGTCGGCAAGGGCCTTCACAGCCCAGGTGGCAAGGGGAGTCTCCGCGACTACGTGGTCAAAGCCCTCAGCGAGGGTGCATCGGCGAGATTCATCCTCGCCTTCCGGACGGCGCCGCGTCGCCTCGGAGGCACCGGTGCGCTCGTCGTGCGTCTCGCGGACCGGGTCCGTTAATCGGTCCGAAGCGCACCCGGCGCCGGGGGGCCGTCAGCCCTTGCTGATCTTGCCTTCTTTGTGCGCCTGATGGCTGCGGCACTTGGGGCAGTACTTCTTGATTCGGAACTTCTCCGGCATCGTGCGCCGGTTCTTGTCCGTCACGTAGTTGTCTTTGCCGCAGTTTTCACAGCTGAGCTTGATGAGGTCACGCATAGGTTCTCCCCGGTTGGGGCTCGGAAGGAGGCGGAGTGTAGCGGGGGTTCCAAAGCCGTCAAATCCCGAGAATCAGGCCCTGGATCCCTGATCCCGATCCGGTGTAAACCCTTGGAATATGTTCGATACCGAGCGCTCCAGTGTCGCCGCCGCCGAGTACCTAGCCCGCGAAACCGATACGATCGGCCGAATGTTCGCCGCCCGGGTCGCTCGCGACAGCGACAAGCCCGCCTTCCATTTCAAGCGAAACGAGAGCTGGCAGCCCGTGACTTGGAACCAGTTCTCCGATTTCGCTGGAGCGGTCGCCTCGTACCTTCTCAACCTCGGCCTCGAGCTCGGGGACAAGGTATGCATGGTCGGAAGCACACGCCCCGAATGGTGTTACTGTGACATCGGCGGTCAGCTGAGCGGCGCTGTAACGCTCGGTGCGTACCCGACACTCACGCCGAAACAGCTCGCCTACATTCTCGGCCACGCCGACGCCAGGGTCGCTTTCGTCGAGGGCCAGGAGGAAGTGAGCAAGATCCTCGCGCGCCGTGATGAGCTCACGAACCTCGAGCAGGTGGTCGTTTGGGATAGCGACGGTGTCGAGGCGCTGATCGAGGTGCACGATTGGCTCGTTCCATTCGATGCGGTGCTGGCTACTGCCGTCGATCGAGAGGCGATCGAGAGGCGATCGGCGGAAGTGGATCCAAATGGTACGGCAATCATCGTCTATACGAGCGGTACGACGGGTCCACCCAAGGGGGCGATGATCTCGCAAGCCAACATCATGACGATCATGCGCGACCAAGACGAAGCCTTCAGTGTCTCTAGTGACGATGTGAGCCTGAGCTTTCTTCCCATGGCGCACGTGGCCGAGCGGATCCTCGCCTTCTACGGGCGGATCAACACGGGAATGACGACATACTTCGCGTCGAGCATTGCGAAGGTGTTGGAGGAAGTGGTCGAGGTGCGGCCGACGGTGTTCGGCAGCGTGCCGCGGATCTTCGAGAAGGCATACGCGAAGATCATGGGTACGGTGGAGCAGGCGCCGCCGACCAAACAGCGGATCTTTCGATGGGCCGAGGCCGTTGGGCGCCGGGCGGTGCAACTCTGGCAGGCAGACGAGCCGATCCCCTTCGGCCTTGGGCTCAAGTACCGAATCGCAGATCGGCTCGTATTCTCGAAGCTTCGAGCGGTCTTCGGGGGTCGGGTGCGCTACTTCGTCACGGGAGCTGCGCCGATCGCGCCCGACATTCTGGAGTTCTTCTGGGCCGCCGGCTTCCCGATTTTCGAGGTGTACGGCATGACCGAGTCCACCGTAATCACGCATGCGAACGTGCCTGGTCAGGTGAGACTCGGGTCGGTGGGCCGGCCTTTGAGCGTCGTGGAGGATCGGATCGCCGGTGACGGAGAGATTCTCATCCGGAGCGACCTGGTGTTTCAGGGCTACTACAAGAACCCGGAGGCCACCGCCGAAACGATCGTGGACGGTTGGCTTCACACTGGGGACATCGGCAAGAAGGACGAGGATGGGTTCGTGCACATTCTCGATCGAAAGAAGCACATCATCATCACGGCCGGTGGCAAGAACCTCACGCCTGCGAACATCGAGAACGAGCTGAAGGCAGCCGATCCGATGATCAGCCAGGCGCACGCGCACGGCGACAAGCGAAAGTATCTGGTCGCCCTCATCACGGTGGGAGCCGGAGAGGCCGTCGAGTGGGCACGACAGAAAGCGATGATCGACGACGCGACCGCCGAGCGGCACCTGCGGGACCTGACAGACAACCCCTTGGCACGTTCCGTGGAGCTCGAATCCCTCCTGCGTGAGGTCACTGGGAGGGCGGAAGTTCAAGAACGGCTCGTCGCGGCCGTACGGCGGGCCAACGAAGGGCTCGCGCGGGTAGAGACGATCAAGAAGATCTACGTCCTCGATCGCGAGCTCAGCGTCGAAGAGGACGAGCTGACACCGACCCTGAAGATGAAGCGCAAGAACATCGAGTCGAAGTTCGCGGAAACCTTCGATCGACTCTACGACGACGAGGCGTTTGGCCTCGTGGTGCTACCGGCCTAGGCTTGCCTACCATGCTGGCCATTCTCACGTGCCTGATCGTCATCTTGGTGTCATCGCCGGCCTTGGCGTTCGAGGGGGAGCTCAAGGCCAGCCTTTCGACCAACCGAGGCGTGGCTGCTCGGATTCATGCGCGGTATTCGAAGTCGGGCGACGTTCGAATGGACATCCAATCGATTGACGAAAACGGAAGCCCACAGCTCGCAACGACCATCATGCCGGCGAAGGGCGAATCTTACTACACCATATCACCAGCCGCGAAGGTCGTCGTCGAGATGCCCTACTCGACGCTTGCCGACACGAGCCAGCAGGTCAAAGGCTCCGGCGAAAGCGCGAACCTCCAGGTAAAGAAGCTCGGCATCGAGAACGTGAGCGGCATCGAGACACGACACGTGCGAATCATCGACAAAGACAATGACGCGGTGATCGACCTCTGGCTGACAGACAAATATCCCGCTGATCTCTGGACGCGCGCCTTCCGCGGTCGGAACCTCGGACTCGAGATGTCTGATGACGAGCGTGCAAAGGCGATGAAGAAGTACGGCGTTCAGCCAGGTTTCTCGATGAAGATGCGAGTCGAGCAGCAGGGAGGCGTACCCGTGGTGTTTCTGGTGCAGCAGGTTCGGCGAATTCCGGTTCCGCCCAGTGCATTCGCCTTGCCCGAAGGATACAAACGCGTGAAAGGCACCCCCGGAGCACAACCTTGACGTGAATCCGTCGCCTTGCGATATAGAGCGCCACATGCGGCGATGGGGCGCCGAAAGGAGAGGCTATGACTAAGCAAGTTGTTCTGCGGACGATGATCATGCTGTCCGCGTTGCTGATGCTCGACGGATGCAAGTCCGAGGATGCGGGAGACGCCAAGCGAGACGACCCCGTGCTAGTGATCGATGCTGGGCAGGAGCCCCGAGAGACGCTCCGTTACGACATCGCACGCGGCACGACGACCACGTCCAAGATGGAGTACGCTCTGACTTCACTCGCCACCACGCGAGACAGCAGCACGCTGTCGTTGACGCCGGGAGTCCGTTTACACATCGTTTCCGGGCCGGCTCTCGAGGGCAAGCGTGGGTCAACTCGCTTCGACGTCCGAATCGTCAAGGCCGAAGCGATCGTTCCTGAAGGAACGGATCCGGCAATTGCAATGGACCTCAACAAGAGCGTTGCGGTTCTCGACAACGTCGGCGGTTGGGTCGAGGTCGATGACCGCGGTATCGTCCAACGAAGCGAGCTCAACAGCGCGGCGAAGAACCCTGACGTGCCGGCGCGACTCCTGATGATGATCATCAACGCACGCACGTCGCTGGCGCGCGTGGTTCTACCGGCGGAGCCCGTCGGTGTCGGCGCGCGGTGGGAGGCCGGCAAGGAGCTGGTCCTCTACGGCTTCAAGATTACTCAGTCGGATACCTACACGATGACCGAAAGGGTCGGCGACGAGGTCAAGCTGAATGTTCAGATTCAGCAGACGGCACCCGCGCAGACGGTGGCTTTCGAAGAGGAAGGCGTCGAGCTGACGCTGGAGGCGCTCACGATGAACGCTACAGGCGACGTCGTGATGAATCTCAAGGCACTCGAGTCGAACGCGCGAGCGAGCGGCGAAGCTGCAGACCTGATGAACGTGAAGACGGTTGATGGAGAAGAGAAAGTCCAGATCGACAGCGCGTTCGACGTACAGATGACGGTGACATACGCCATCGACGAAACCATCGCAGAGGGTCGCAAGCAGCTCGAAGAGGCAAAAGAGACCCGCAAGGCCGTCGAGAAGACGACGAGCGAGTAAGAGCTGGAGGGATCAGGAGTAGAAAGCTCCTGGCCACAGGGTACCGACGACGGCTCGTTGCGCCCGCTCCGCCTTCCAGTACTCGGAGTCGGGGTCGAGCGGAACGCTGCCGTCGATCAGCTTCTGAAGTTCGGCCTCGATATCCGACGCAAAGCTCGCGTCTTGCACTACCACGTTGGCTTCGCTCTCCCAAAAGCTCGCGGTCGCATCGAGGTTTGCCGAGCCGATGCTGGCAATCTGCCCGTCGACCGAAACGATCTTGGCGTGAACGTAGGGGCGAAGACGCCCTCCCCGGGCAACGACGTTGGCGGCGGGTGGCGGTACGAACTCGTAGATCTCGACGCCGGCTAGCAGCAGGGGCTCGAGCTTGGCCTTCACCATGAACTCGAACAGAGTGCGATGCATGGGCGCGGGAAAGAAGCTTCCGTCTGCGCGACGTGCCGCCGCAGTGCCAGTGAGCAGCTTGACGCTGACGCCTTTAGCCAGGACCCGGTAGAGCGCACGCTCCAGTGCATGTACGATCGGGAAGTCATTGACGATGTAGACGTGACGGCGCGCGCTATCGAACAATGACTCGTACATGTCGAGACCGTTGGTATCCGTGAGGCCACGGTGCACGACGAGCCGACCGCTCGAGCTTCCAGCAAGCTCGATCTGCGGCAGCACACGATCATCCTCCGGGATGGGGCTCCCGCCTTGGCGCTTCCAGGTTCGCATGAATGTCTGCTGCACCTGCCGGACCAGGGGTCCACGAATCTCGACGTGGGCGTCGAGCCAGGGAATGCGTTCGTGCGGCGTATGATCGTGGACAGGCACCTCGTCGAATCCGCTGTAGTACTCGTCGCTGGCGTTGCGACCGGAAACGAATGCGTGCACTCCATCGACGATGATCAGCTTGCGATGGTCTCGCTTTTTCAGGCTCGACATGCCCACCTCTTTGGTAGTGGGGATCGGATCGACGGCCAGCGCTTCAATGTTCTTCTCCTGACGCAGCGATTGGATCAGTGGATTCGCGCGTCCTAGAACGGCTTCGTCGGAATAGAGGGCGTCGACCATGAAGCGAACGACTACCCCTGCCCTGGCCCGCTGGATGAGCTTGACGACGAGACGTTCCGTGAAATCACTGGGTCGTACGATGTAGAGCTGGATGTGGATGCTCTGCTCCGCCGCATCGAGGACCGCGAAGATCCTCTCTCGCGCCTGCCGGTTGTCGAGTTCTGCGTGAAACGAGTTTCCGTGGACGAGCTCTGAGGCCGTCGTTTGTCCGAGGCGCCAGTCGAGCGGGTCGCTCTGCTCACGAAGCCGGACGAGCTCCGCCGCCCGTTCAGCCTCGGTCGCAAAGCCGCCGAGGGCGCGTTCCAGGGCCTCCTCGGGCGACATCACGTCGACCTGTCCCGATCGGCTGGACTCGGAATCGGAGCCTCGCCGGGTGAGGATACTGGTCACTGGAACGCCTCGAGCTCGAAGCCGGCGAATCGCACTGGACGCGAACATCTCGATGAAGTCCACCTCGAGCGCGCGAAGCTCTTGCTCGAGAGCGGAATAGGTGATGATGGCCGCCGGCGGAAGACGCTGCTTCAGCAGCATCTCGTGAATCAAGGCGTCCCGGTTCTTCTCGTGGATGTCGAAGTAGACGATCTCGAAGCCCTCGTCGATGAGCGTCCGAAGCGCGTCGATCGCGGACACGCGCTGCGGCGGCACTTGCTGCGGCGCGGGCAGGATCAGGTCGGCGTCAACGAGCAGAACGGGGCGGCCGCTCGCGACTTGGAGTAGGCGAAATCCAACGACCTCGGAGACCACTCGGCCCGTATCCGTGCACACCTTGATGCCCACCCGATGGAGGCCTGGCCCGGGAGCAGGTACGAACGCCCGGACCTCTCCGGATGCG
>CBDUCC010000102.1:0-10969 GCA_965365555.1 uncultured Myxococcales bacterium
CTGGAAGTCAGTCGGAACGCACAGGCCCCTGCGGTGGCGCAGCGTGGCGGTGACGTCGGCGATCTGCGCGTCGACCTTTGCCGCGGAGAGAACGCTCGGACCCGCCATCGCCATGAAACCCTGGGCGCGGTGACTCCCTGGAAGGCTCCGGCCCTTCTTGCCGAGATACTCCTCGGGAGCGAGGCGCCGAAACGGCTCCGAGGCACGGCCGCTCGGCATGACGTTGTAGGAGTATCCGTCATCGAGGTGCAGCTCGAGCAGCAGGTCCGGTGCGCGCTCGAGGTACGGACCATCGAAGAGCTCCTCCCGACGGATGACGTCCGCGAAGACCGGTCTTCCGCTCCACGGGTCGCGCACCGATAGAAGGGCGGCGCGCACTCGCAGGATCGCGTGCTGCTTCTCTTGCGGGTCCACCGTGCCGGACGGCTCCCGGCCCCGAAGGTTCAGATGAACGCCAGGGAAGTAGTTGAGCTCGTCGCTAAATGCGATCGTACGTGGCATGTCGATGTTGCCAAAGCGAACGTTCGACTCGAGTCGGCTCGGAAGCCAGGCGTTCCCGAGACGAAAGAGGCGCTCGCGGAGTCGAGGGGGGAAACGCCGAAGTGCGAGTTCCTTGAGGCCCGCGCTGAGATTCGACCGTCGCGGCTTGAATTGCAGCAAGCCGTGGTCCGCAAGAAGCCGGTTGATGTAAACGACCTTGTCCGAGGATCCGCCGGAGCCGTGGTCGCTCAAGATCGTAATCTCGGTGTTCGGGCCGCACGCTTCGAGCAACTCCCCCACGGCCCGATCGAGTGCTTGGTAGACGATCGCGAGCCCCTCCCGCTGCGTCGCGCTCAGCTCGTCCGGTCTCCGCGGGGACTCCGGATCGTGATGCGCCCAGAGGTAGTGGGCGGCGGTGTCGCTCTCGCCGAAGTACAGCGCGAAGACGTCCCAGTCTTCCCGCTTTAGGAGCCATTGGGCCCATCGCGTCTTGCGTTCAACACGACGGGCCAGAGCGTTTGGCAGCTCGTCGATCCATCCTGGCTCGTCCGCGTGAAACTCGTCGACATCGTCGAAGGTTGGGGTGCCGAACTTGGCCAGGGTTTCGTCGTAGAGCGAGGTGGGCCACATGAAGGAGCGATCCGCTTCGAACGCAACCGGCGCGTCCCATCCGCTCACGAAGATGCCATGCTCGAGCTTCTCGGGAGGCCAGGTGCCTGGGAAGCTGAGGCAGGCGCACTTCAGGCCGAGCGCATCGAGCCTCTGAAACAGTGTCGGCGCCTCCCGCGCGGTTCCGCCTGTGAAGCGCACCTGGTAGCCCTGCCTCGTAGTGAAATCGAACACGCCATGACGGCCGGGATCGAGACCGGTGAGGAAGGTGGTCCAGTTGGGAAGCGTTGCCGGCGGCTGGACCGACCGAAGAGCGGCGAACGCGCCCCGTCCCATCACTTCGTGAAGCTGAGGCAGGCGCGCCGGGCCCAAGGCCTCGACGATCCCCAGGTCGACCCCATCCAGCCCGATCACCAACACGCGCCCACTATAGCGTGCGTGTCGGGATGTCGAAGCTCTCGAGGATCGTTCGGTTGATTTCCTCGAGCGCACTCGGCTGAGAGGTCCCACGGTCGGGCCCGGCTTCGATGTAGATGCCGTCCCAGGCGTGGTTGCAGCCGTCGGGGCCGGTGTCGTTGTCTTCGACGACCAAACGCCCCCCGCCCACAGAGCCGATGGCTCGAAGTCTAAGGTCGTCGAAGTACAGCATCAGGTCCGGCGTGAAACCTCGGACCTGCCGGTACGCGGTGTATGGGTCACGTACCCGTGTCGGCACCGCCGCCCCGTCCTCGTCCCGAAGCTCTTCGAACTCTCGAACGAGCTGCTTGCGTAGGGTCCCGAGCTTGGCGGGATCCACGATGCCCAAGGGTTCACGACCGGCAACGTTGAAGAAGAGACGGCCGTAGTAGCCGCCCTCCGCCCATGCCTTCGTGCAGCTCCAATCGATCCGCGCCTCACTGAGCGGAATCGGTCCAGGCGGGTCATCGATGAGTTTCAAGTAACCGCGCCGGATGAGCCATTCGTTGATGCAGAAGCCGCCGTGCATCGCCCTCGCACCGTGGTCACTCACCACCATGATCGTCGTCTCTGGGCCCGCCAACGCGCACAGTCGGCCGATCTGTCGATCGAGCCCAGCGTAGAACTCGCGCCCCAACGTGGCGTACCGATTGCCTGGCTCGTGCCGTGGATGCTCCGGATCGATGTGGCGCCAGAACGCATGGTGAAACCGGTCGACGCCGATTTCGACCATCATCATGAAGTCCGGCGATTTCGCTTCCCAGATCCACCGGGCGATCGCGAAGTGTTGCTCGGTCATGCGGACGATGTCGCGGTAGATTCTCTCGAGATCGTCCGACCGAAAGTCCTCGACGTCCGCGATGTACCGGCCGAAGCGCTCCTCGAGCTCTTCCTCCAAGGCTTCGGGAAAACACCAGGCTGCGTTTCCCCCCGGATGCATGAAGCCTGACACCATTTGCCCGCGCACCGGGGTGGGCGGTGAGGTCAATGGCACGAAGAGGGGGGCGACTCGATAGCCATGCTCGCCGAGCCGGTCCCAGACTCGCTTGACCCTCACGTCCTTCGCGGTCGCGAGTCGGAGCTCGGTCGAGCCCTCGACTCGATTTCGAAACCCATAGAGCCCGAGCTCGCCCGGATCCCGTCCCGAGACCATGCAGGTCCACGCAGGCACCGTGATCGGAGGCTCGGAGCTTCTCAGCGGACCGTAGCGACCTCGTTCCATCAGTGCACTGAGATTCGGAAGGGTGTCGCGGTACCGATCGAACACCAGCTCGGGCGGCGCGCAGTCGAGCCCGATGACGATCATTCGAGGTGCGGTCATCAGCGAGGGTCGATCAGCTCAGCGGCTTCGTAGATCGTTTGCTCGAGGTGACCGAGCTCGAAAGGCTTCTCGATACGAAGGTTCGGAACGCTTTCCAGAAAATCTCGCGCTCTCTGCGTGAAGGCACCGCCCGTCATGAAGACGATTCGCTCGTGCATCGGGGTCGAGCGCTGCAGCGCCGCCCGATAGACGTCCATTCCTGTCATTTCTGGCATGATTAGGTCACACAAGATGACGTCGTAGGCGTGTTCGCCCATGAGCGCGACGGCCTCGCGTCCGTCGCCCGCGGTCTGGACCTCGTGGTCGACGAGCGCCTTCTGAATCAATCGTGCGATCACCGGCTCGTCATCGACCACGAGAATCGAGAGCTTCCCTCCTGCGGCCCGTCGGATCGCGCTCATCGATGGAGGCGGCACCGTCAACGGCCGCTGAGCACGCGGCGCCTTCGGAAGCACGACTCGCGCGACCGTCCCCTGTCCTGGATGGCTGTGGATCTCGATCGTTCCTCCGAGCGAATGAACGATTCTTCGACAGATCGACAATCCGAGCCCGGTCCCCCGGCCGGCCGGTTTCGTGGTGACGAACGGGTCGAAAATGCGCCGGAGCATCTGTGGCGAGATTCCTGGGCCCGTGTCCTGAACCTCGATGCAGACCTGGTCCTTCTCGGTGCTCCGTGCTCGTACCGTGATCGTATTCTGCGTCCGATCGCCGGGCTGAATCGCCTGGGCCGCGTTCACGATGAGATTGAGGAAGACCTGACTCACCCGGGTTTGCGAACCTCGCGTATAGAGGTGCCCCTCCTCGTATTCACGCAACACCACTGCCCGATGCTGAATCTCCGGCTCGGCAATTCGAATTGCCGAGTCCAGCACCTGCTTCAGGTTCACCGACTCGATCTCCGCGCCGTCGCCCCCGTGTGACAGCAGGTTGATTTCGTTGGTGATGACGCGAATACGCTCAGCCCCGTCGTAGGCTTCCTCGAGGAGCTCCGCCGACTCGCTCGGAAGCACGGCGGCCTCTTTGCGAAGCCGACGTAGATGGTTCCAGACGTAGGTGAGAGGATTCTTGATCTCGTGAATGATGCTCGCGGTCAGCGTACCGATCGCGCTCATTCGCTCCGCGAGCAGGAGCCGTTGTTGAAGCTCCCGCTCTCCGGTCATGTCGACGACCGAGACGATTGCCCGATCAAATCGCCCATCAACTCCGGTCACAAATCGCCAGTGGACCCGCACGTCGATCGGTTCACGGGCACAGGTCGTCATGGCCGTTTCGAGATGCACGTCCCGTTCGTTTCGAAAGGCTGCCATCAGGACCCGAAGGAAGTCGGCTTTGGACTCGGCCGTGAGGAGCTCGGACGAGCGTCGGATGCACTCCTCCTCGCTCGCCGCGCCCACCAGCGAGACGGCGCCCGCGCTCACGGTCCGAACGCGGATCCGGTCGAGACACTCGGCAAGCGCCTCGGGGGTCTTGCGTACGAGTTGCTTGAACTCGTCGGCGTCCTTGCATCCCTGCGCGTCGATCCATCCAAGCGTCGCGGTGAAGTCCAGGTCCCAGAGCGCGCTCGGCAGCACATCCCAAAGCCCGGCGTCATCCGCGGCAGCAGGAGGCGTTGATGGGGAGATGAGACGCACCATGACCGCGTCGATCGTAGCTGGGACCGCGCCTGCCGA
The DNA here is from genome assembly GCA_965365555.1 of uncultured Myxococcales bacterium. Taxonomy (GTDB): domain Bacteria; phylum Myxococcota_A; class Polyangia; order Polyangiales; family Houyiibacteriaceae; genus SG8-38. Next base: position 4,537 of record CBDUCC010000102.1, read on the forward strand.
CCAAAAGCCAGCAGAACGAGGCGCTCCCTGTGGCGAATTCAGGGGCTGGGGCCGTCGAGTGCGGTCCGGGCGCCCTGCACCAGCGTCTCGACGCGTGCTCTGGCCGCCTCTGCGGCGGAGCGGGCATCCAGCCCTTCGGTAAGGGGCTCTCCGATTTGAACCGCGATTCGAGTGACTGGGCGAGCAGCGACCTTCGCCATGTGCTCGGCGAACGATTCTTTGCCGTAGGGAACCGCAGGCGAGTAGGCGAGGCCTACCGGGATGATCGGCACGCCAAGCGAGCTGACGGCGGCGAACGTGCCCGGATGAAACTCGTGAACCGAATCACCCGGAAACGTCCGCCCTTCGGGGAAGGCCACCACCACGCGTCGCTCTTTGACCCGACGCCGAATCTCACGAAGCGCGGCCGCGCCGCTCCGGCGGTCTTCGCGGTCGACGAAGATCGTGCGCCCGTGCTTTGCGAGACGACCGAGCAATGGCCACTCGGCGACGTCATGCCGACTCACCAGCACTCCGCGAAACACGGAGAGCATGACGCCGATGTCGAGCGCGCTCTGATGGTTTGCGACGACCAGCGCCCCGTCGTTCAAATTGGCCTCCCCGTTGACGAGCAGCTCGGTGCCGAAGAGCCGGAGAACTCCGTCGGTGAAACGGTCGCGATAGCGCGCCAGCAGCTCGGAGTGGGAGTCTGTCGAGGACAGGGCCCGCTGCGCTTCGTAGGCCGCTAGCGTCGCCGCCGAAAGCCCGAGGAAGCCGCCCGTCCTCAAAACCGCACGAACTCTGCTCACTTACGGAGCTCCCGAGTTTCGGCTCGCGGGGTCCGGCGTTTGGTGGCAATCTCTCGTCGTGGCGGCATCAGTGGCACCCGGATTTCTCGTTGCAGCACCTTCGATGCAGTGCCCATTTTTCAACCATACTCTGGTCCTGCTGATCGATCACGGCGAGGAGGGATCGTTCGGCTTCGTGATCAATCGCATGACCGATCTCGAGATCGCCGATGTGTTCAACGAGGTCGGCGTTACCGGTGAGGCTGCCGATAAGGTCGAAGCGCCGGTACTCCTTGGCGGCCCCGTTTCTCCGGAGTCGGGCTGGATCCTCTACGACGCGGAGGGCGTTCCTCAGCCCTCGTCCGGCAAGACCATTGCCGTCGGCGAGCGGATCTCTTGCAGCGCGTCGATCGAGCTTCTCGAGAGGATCGCCCGAGGCGACGGTCCAGAGACCTGTGTGATGATGCTGGGCTACGCCGGCTGGGGAGCGGGCCAGCTCGAGAGCGAGATGAGGCAGGGCTCCTGGATCCCGGTCGATCTCGACTACTCCCTCGTGTTCGAGACCCCGATCGAGAAGCGCTGGGAAGCGGCTCTCGCCTCGCTCGGAATCGATCCGGCCCGGGTGATCGACCATCAGATCGCCAGCGCCTGACGTCGTTGCCTTGTTCGGCACGGGCTCAGAGGCTAGGCCTGCGCACGATGGGCTCGGTCCTCAACCGCTGTCTTGTGCTCTGCGTGCTGACGCTTTGTTTCGCCTGTGCGGGCGGCTCCGGTACGGGAAAGTCCGGAAAGAGCATGCTGAAGCCGGATGATGACGCGCGCGCAGCCTATGAGCGCGCGCTCCTCAGCTTCCGCCGGGGGGATTGCCTGAACGCGGAGCCGACCTTCAGCGAGATTCGTCGCGAGTTTCCGTACAGTCGTTTCGCAGCGCTCGCCGAGCTCCGCATCGGTGATTGTCAGTTCAAGAACGAGGCGTATCCGGAGGCGATTCAAACGTACCGTCAGTTCGTTCGCATCCGGCCGTCCCACAAGGAGATCCCCTACGCGCGGTTTCGCATTGCCGAGGCCTACTACAATCAGATTCCCGGCGGCTGGTTCATGACGCCCCCGGGCTACGAGCGCGACCAGACCGCCGCCCGCGACGCACTGATCCAGCTGCGCAGGTTCGTCGTCGACTACCCGGACGACCAGCGGGTGCCCGACGCGAACGAGCTGATGGAGCGTTGCATGAGCCTACTCGCCGCTCACGAGCTGTACGTGGCCCGCTTCTACCTGAAGCGTGACGCGTATCGAGGGGTCATTTCTCGGCTACGGGGGCTCCTAGCCGCCTATCCGGGGAGCGGCGTCGAACCGCAAGCGCTCCTCTTGCTCGGCGAGGTCTACATGAAGAACGAGGAGGTCGAGGCGGCCAAGCAGGCTTTCACCGAGCTGGTCGACCGGTTTCCGGAGTCGGAGGAAGCCGACAAAGCTCGCAGTCTCCTCGACAAGCTCGGCTGAGCCGCGGATTTCTGGCCACTGATCGGCCGGATCGCTACCTTCGCGCCATGGCTCCTTGGGCTCAACAACTCCTCGACGCGGCGAACGCGCACTACGACCGAGCCGAGTATCCGCTCGCACAGCCTTACTACGAGAAGCTCGTGCAACAGGGACTTCGGTATGCGGACGTCTTCAATCGATTGGGTGTCATCTACCATCTCGGCGGACGCCTGAGCGAAGCCCGGTGGTGCTTCCAGCAGGCGCTCGACGTCAATGCCGGCTACCTCGAGGCTGCTCTCAACCTCACGGTGACCTGCAACGAGCTCGGGGAGTATGGCTCGGGGGTTCGCACCCTCCAGAGGGCCCAAGAACACACCGACTCCTCGAACGACGCGTACCGTCGCGGAAAGGTTGCGAACCTGCACCGGGCCCTGGCCGGCGCATACATGGACCTCGATCGACCCGAGGACGCGATGCACGAGTATGGCCGCGCGCTTCGGCTCTGTCCGCGCTTTCACGACATCCGTCTCGATCTCGCCAAGCTCTTGCGTCTCCGAGGCAATGTTCGCGGCGCGCGCGAGGAGCTCATGCTGATCCTTCAGCTCGATCCGGGTCATCACGACGCCCGCGCTCTCCTCGGCGTGATGGAGATCGAGACCGGAGACCGGGAGCAGGGTGTTCAGCACCTTCGCGCCGTGATCGCTCAGAAGGCCGATCATCCGGTGGCCCGAGCCTACCTGGAAGACTCGCGCTCGGCGGTCCAAAAGGCCTCCTGAAGGCTGCGCACTCGTTTTGTTGCACGACGAAACGATGCCACAATGGCGCTCGCGTGCCTCCGACGATCCTACTGCTCGATGACGACACTCAGTTCCGTTCGAGTGTCACGCCAGCGCTCGAGGCGTTCGGGCTTCGAGTGCTGAGTGCCACCAAGGGAAGCATCGCTCGCGCGCTGATCGAGGAAGAGGAACCGTCGCTCTTGGTCGTCGATGGGCTTCTTCCCGATACCAACGGGATCGCATGGATCGAGCGGCTCCGGGGAGAGGGATTCCGAACCCCGATCATTTTCGTATCGGCGTTCTATCGAGACCTGACCACCTTCAAGCACCTGACCGGCAATCTCGGTGTGCTCAAGGTGTTTCACAAACCGGTCGCCGTCGATCGTTTCGCACGCGAGGTCGCGAACTCGGTGTCGGCGCCGATGAGCCTGACTCCGGCAGCTCACCTTCCCACCAATGAGCTCGAAGAACAGGTCCTCTACCCCGAGGACGGATCCGAGCCCGGAGTCGACCCCGAGAAGGCCAGGACGTCGTACGTGAACCTCTTGCCGATCGCGGCCGACAACCTCACCGGAGCGATTCGTCGTGTCCATGCCGAAGCCGAGCGAACGAGCTTCGTCGCCGACGCCCTTCGCCAGGCGCACGAGCTTCATGGCGGCGCCGAGACGCACGGCCTGTCCGAAATTTCGGAGGCCGCCGCCCGCATCGAAACCGAGCTTCGCCAGCTTCAGAGCTCGGGACGGCTCGATTGGTCGACCATGTTTCAGTCGATCGACGAGGTGCGCGCCCGTGCCGCAGCGGCCGCGGGCCGACCGGTCAACACGCAGCCGATGGCCGCGGCTACACCGTCCGTCACGCCTGCTGCCAGTTTCTTTCTCGCCGGACCACTTCCTGCCGAGTTCGTTCCCACGCTGCTCGTCCTCGAGGACGATCCGGCGATGATCGCGTACCTCCGCTCTGCTTTCGACGAGGTGCTGGTCCATCTGCGTCCGGCGTCGTCGGTCGAAGAGGCTCTCAAAGTGGCGGGACGCGACACCCCTACGGCAGTCCTCGTCGGTTGGCCGCTGACGGATCGCGACGCGCTGCCGCGCTTCATTCAGATGTTTCGGAGCCTCCACGGATGCCGAGACACTCCCATCATCTTTCTGTCCGTGGATGACGATCCGCACACCCGGGCATTGGCAGCGCAGCTCGGTGTCGACATCTTCCTGCCGCATCCCGTCGAGCTCGTGCGACTCCACCACGCGCTCAGCTCCGCCGTCGAGCTTGCGCTGGCGCCACGACCCAAGATCGCAGTTCTTCGCGATCCGGAGGTCGCATCCGCCATCGAGGATGCTGGACTCCAGTGTCTACTCTTCTTCAGTCTCGATGAGCTCTTGCGCGAGCTCGACGTCGAATGTCCCGACCTCATCCTCGTCGGGTCTAGCGTTACTGCGAAGCAAGTTCCGGCGATCCTCCGCATGTCTGCATGGGAAGCGGACTGCTCGCTGACCTGTTTCAGCGATTCGCCGCTTGCCACGGACCCGCACGTGTCGGAGGTACTCGATCGGGACGGCAGCTGGCTCGCCCATCTGCACCGAGAAGCAGAGCAGGTCGCCCGCCTTCGGATGAGACGGCTTCGGTGCAGCCAGACCGGGCTCCTCGCGCGTCCGTCGGCGGTCTCGGCTCTCGAGGCCGGACTCTCGTTCGCCCAACGCCATGGGCACACCTACTCGATCGGGTTGATCCGGGCGACGGGCATCGACGGCCTCGACCATGCTCATGCGCGCCGGCTCCAGACCCACCTTGGACGAGTATTGTTCGGTCGATTTCGTCGGGAAGACGTTCGCGGGCGCTGGGACGATGACACGTTCGTGGTCGGCTTCGACGGATCGAGTGCGCGGGCGGTCGTCGAGGTCGTTCGTCGACTTCAAGACGAGCTTGGGGCTCAGCGAGCGCGTCACCCGGACGAGCTTGCGTTCCTTCATGCGGCGGTCGGCCTGTCGTCCTACCCCCTCGACGGGGACACCGCCCCCGCCCTCGTATTCGCTGCCCATGAGCGCCTCGAAGAGGCGGTTGAGCGAGGTCACGACGCGCTGGTGTGGCGCTAGGGCAGGGCTCGCCGCGCCTCTCGGAAGGCGCTAGGCTTTGTTCATCGAACCCTCTGCGCAAAGCCCGTCGGAAGCCGACGTCGCCGCCGACATCGAAGTGTCCGACCCGGCGCTCCTGCTCCGGCTCACCGGCCCCGGCGGTTCCAACCTTCGCGTCCTCGAGTCCGAGCTTGGCGTCTCGATGGGGCTTCGCGGCTCGACGATTCACGTTCACGGTCCGAACCGAGGCGTCGAGCTGGTCGAGCGTGTGCTTCATGAGTTGATCGATGCCCTTCAGCATCGGGAGCTCTCGCCGGTCGAGATCGCGCGTGCGGCCCGGACGCTCCAGGCGCACCCCGAGATGAGGCTTCGTTCGCTGCTCGACGATGTCGTTCTCACGACCTCGTCTCGACGAATCGTGTCGCCCAAGGGCGTCACCCAACAGAGCTACATCCAGGCGATCCGCTCGCACGACATCGTCTTCGGCATCGGTCCTGCAGGCACCGGTAAGACCTATCTCGCGATGGCCATGGCCGTCCGCGCACTCCAGGAGAGGCAGGTCAAACGAATCATACTGACGCGACCTGCGGTTGAGGCCGGTGAGCGGCTCGGCTTCTTGCCGGGTGATCTCGCCGAGAAGATCAACCCCTACCTCCGACCCCTCTACGATGCACTTCACGACATGATGGACCCGAGCCGGATTTCGGCGCTCCTCGAGCGCGGAACGATCGAGGTCGCCCCGCTCGCGTTCATGAGAGGTCGAACACTGAACGATAGCTTCGTGGTTCTCGACGAGGCGCAGAACACCACCGCCGAGCAGATGAAGATGTTCCTCACGCGCCTCGGCTTCGATTCGAAGACGGTGATCACGGGAGACGTCACCCAAGTCGACCTTCCTGGCGGCGCCCGGAGCGGGCTTCGGCATGCCGAGCGCGTCCTTCGAAAGGTGGAGGGCATCGAGTTCGTCTACTTCTCGCATACCGACGTCGTCCGCCATCCGCTGGTCCAACGCATCGTACAGGCGTACGAGCGGAACGAATCGGGCGGTTCGGGCGGTGACATCTAGGCCCGCCCTGGTATGCTGGCCGTCTGATGACCGATCGAATCTATGAGGGCGCGTTGGACCTGATCGGCCGCACGCCACTGGTGCGGCTCGCACGGCTGAGTGGCGACAAAGGGGCGGAAGTCTGCGGTAAACTCGAGTCGGGCAACATTGCAGGTTCCGTCAAGGATCGCCCTGCGCTCTCGATGATTCTCGCCGCTGAAGCGGCTGGCCAACTCAAGGCCGGTTCGACCGTCGTCGAAGCGACCAGCGGAAACACCGGTATCAGCCTCGCGATGATCT
>CBDUCC010000103.1:0-10948 GCA_965365555.1 uncultured Myxococcales bacterium
GCCCGCAGGTAGGTCTCGCGGAACTCGAGAGCGAACGGACGCAGCGCCTCGAGCAGAAGATCGACCAGTTCCTCGTCGATCCCGGCCAGGGCGCGCATCAACTCGAGCGTCCGGCGCAACAGATCCGTGCACGCTTGCGGCGTCAGCCCCTCGAGACGGGTTGCGGGCGAGGGGGGTTTGTTGGATGCTGCGGTGGCCGAGGAGCTCGCCGGGAAGGTCAAGGTCGCAAAGGTCGACGTCGACAAGAGCCCGATGGTCGCCCAGACGTTTCGAGCTCAGTCGATTCCGATGCTTCTGGTGATCGCGGAGGGTCGCGTCGTTCAGCATCACGTGGGCGTCCTCGACAAGGCTGGAATCCTTCGCTTGCTGGAGCCCGTGATGCCACGCTCGGCTGCTGAGGTCCGCGCCGAAGAGCTTGCTGCCTGGGTCGCACAAGGAAAGGCGCTACCCGTCGACATTCGCGATGCCGCTTCCTACGGACGCTATCGAATCCCCCACGCGATTCACATTCCCGCCGAGGAGCTCGCCAGCCGCGCCGAAGAGCTGCAGCCGTTCGACGGGAGGATCCGAGTCCTCTACGGCCGGAGCGAAGAGGCCAAGGAATGGGGCGAGAAGCTTCAAGCCGACGGGGTTCAGGTTGGCTTTCTGCAGGGTGGCTTCCTTCATTGGGAAGCGGATGGCCTCGAGGTCGAGCGCGGGTGAAGCGTCCCCTCGCGATCGTCGGACAAGACCGAGGCGCGACGGCATTCGAGCCGGTGGCACTCCGAGTCGGTCACACCAAGTTGCGCATCGCAGATACGGGCGACGGCGGGTCCGCTGCTGTCTTCGCTGACATGCTCGTAGCGGCCGGTGCAGAGCGCGTCCCACATGACGGCGCCCCGCAGAGCTGCGTCTACATCGTGGTGCGGGCACTGACGACCGGGAGCCATTCGAACGAGCGGGAACAAGAGAGCGAGGCCGATCTCGTTCTCGGTTCGGCACGGCCCGCATTTGCGCGGCTGCTGATGCAGGAGCTTCGTTCACGCTGAGGGCGCGCCGCGGCGAGCTCAGGGCGCACAGTTCGGGAGCCGTCCGTCGACCAAGTCGACGTTCCACCGAATCCGCTTTGCGGCGTTCGGTGTGAGATGGACCTGGCAATCGGCTCCGACGATGACGGCTTCGGCTGGGTACGCGATGCGACTCAGCATCTTCAGGGCTTTCCTGGGGCCGAGCACGAACGCCGCCGTGCTCCGCGCGTCGGCGTAGATGCCTTCCGCGGTCATGATCGTCACCGACATCGACTTCCTCGCGGGACGGCCGGTCTTGGGATCGATGATGTGGTGCCAGCGTTGATCGTCCGCATCGAAGAAGGCGTGTTCATAGTCGCCCGAGGTCGAGAATGACGCACCCGTTGCCTCGAGTGCCGCGAAATACGTTCCTGGGTTCCGTGGATGCTGAATCCCGACTCGCCAGGCACGGCCGTCCCGCCGCCCGTGCACTTGGACCTGACCGCCGCCGAGAATCATGTAGTTGTCTACGCCGCTGCCGCGCAATATCGCACCGGCTTGATCGAGCGCGTATCCCTTCGCGATGCCACCGGTGCCAATCGCCATGCCGCGCTTCTTCAAAAAGATCGTGCTGTACTTCTTGCTGATGCGGATGGCCTCGTAGTCGATCAGAGCGAGCCGCGGCCCGATTTCTTCGGGCGTCGGGATCTTCAGGGATTCCGGCCGGAAATCGTAGAGACCCCACAGAGCGGCCCAGGACAGGTCGAAAGCCCCGCGCGACCAGATCGATACGTCCATCCCAGCATCGACGACTCGGAGCGCATCCTCCGCGACCTTGACCGGCTTCTTTCCTGCGCGTTGATTCACTCTGAAGATGTCGCTGCCTTCTCGCCACTCCGACAACACCGTCTCGAGACGTTCGATCTCTCCAAACGCGTCGCGGATGACGTTCTCGGCGGTGTCCGGTGGATCAGCGACTTGAATTCGGAAGACCGTGCTCATCAGCGGCCTGGTACGGGTCAGAAGAGGCTCGTCCGGTGCCTTTGGTACGGTCGGCACCGCTGCCAACGCAGGCGCGGCCTCGCTGCCCGTCGAAGAGTTCTGGCAGCCGCACAACAAAGCGACGACCGCGTACGCGACACGAGGGCGGAGCACCTGGCCACCTTCGTCGCGAAGCCGCCCGTCGTCAACCCGCTTGCGCTTTCACACACGGTTGGTACGTCTCTCGGCATGCGGGCGCGATTCGGGGTGCGGTGGGGTCGCCTTTCCTGGGTACTGGTCTGCTTTTCAGTGCTGCGCGCCCATCCCGTTGCGGCCTTTGGTGAAGGGAACGGTGTCGAGCTGGTAGCGCTCGACGCCGGAAGGGGCGCTGCAGAGGCGCAGAGCGTCACGGGCCGTCTCGCCTGGGAGGTCCGCAAGCGTTCGAGCGTTGAGCCCGTACTCGAGCCGGGGAGGACTCGTCTCGACAAGCCCACGTTGTTTCGGAGGCCCTTTCTCTACTGGCGCGGCAGCGAGGAGTTCCCGCCTCTCAGCGAGCAAGCGATCGAGGCTCTGCGAAAGTACGTGCATCGTGGGGGCTTTCTCTTGATCGACGATGCAACCGCAGGCGGAGAGGGGTTTGACCGTGCCGTCCGTCGCGAGCTGCTGCGCGCGTTCCCGGCGACGCCGCTCAAGCCGGTCTCGCCGAAGCACACGATCTACCGTTCGTTCTACTTGCTCGGCCGACCTGTCGGGCGAGTGCGAGGCCCCGACTACCTGGAGGGAATCACGTACGGCGACCGCATTGCGGTGGTCTACTCACAACACGATCTCGGCGGCGCCCTCCAACGCGACAAACTGGGCGCCTGGACCAACGCCGTCGTTCCTGGCGGCGAAGGACAGCGGGAGCTCGCCATTCGATTGGGCGTCAATCTCGTCCTCTACTCCTTGTGCACCGATTACAAGGACGACCAGGTGCACGCGCCCTTCATCATGCGCCGTCGCGGCGCCCAGCCCTGAGGAGACCGGGTGGGCGACTGGCAATGGCAACTAGGAATTCCCGGTGGGGCGACTGCAGCCTGGGTCGTCGGATTGGGTCTGTTCGCGCTCTGGTTGGTGGAGCTTCGGTCGATGCGCGGCGAGAACCCGCGCAGACGCGCTGCACTGGCGGCTCTCGGGGCGCTCGGGGTCACCGCCCTGTTCTTGCTCGCGCTTCAGGTCACCCTCGTCCGCGAAAGCTTCGAAGAGGTCGCCGGAGGCACGGCAGTTCTGCTCGACGACTCCCGAAGCATGACGCTCGCTGACTCGACCGAGACGCGCGCGAAATCGGTCGAGTCCCTCCTGGAACGTTGGCAGGAAGACGCCCGGGTCAATCCGCTCGTCTATCTCTTCGGCGAATCTGCCCGAGGAACGGCCTGGGAAGGGCTAGCCCGCAGCTACGACCCCAGTGACGAGACGACGAACATTCGAGAAGCGCTCGACTACGCGTTGACCAACGACCCCGGTCGGGAGATCGGCGCCATCGTCATCGTGAGCGACGGCGCGGACCCGGGCTTCCGGGCTGACTCGGTCGCATTCGGCACCTCGGCACCGGCAGTGCATGCGGTCATCGTCGGCGCGGACGCGGCGCTCGACGACCAGGCGGTGACCGCCCTTCGAGCAGACACCACAGCATACGTCGGCGTGCCCGCACTGATTCGAGCCGACGTTCGTGCGCTCGGCTCGCTTAGCAAGGGCTCACTCCGCGTGCAGCTTTGGCACGAGAGCCGGTTGGAGCAAGAGGCGGTCGCCGAGATCGACGACCAGGGGCGCGCGACCGTCGAGTTCGAGGTGACGCCGAAACGGATCGGACGGGCGCTCTATCGAATCGTCGTGCCGCTGTCCGACCGTGATGAGGTCCCGGAGAACAACGTTCGCGCGGCGCTACTCCGCGTGGGTCGGGAGCGACTTCGGGCGCTTCTGGTCGCCGGCCGCCCGAGTTGGGATGTCCGCTTCCTGAGAGATTTCTTGAAGAGAGACGGCTCAGTGGATCTCGTCTCCTTCTTCATCCTGCGCGGAGCATCCGATCTGACCGCCGCCTCGACCAACGAGCTTGCTCTCATTCCGTTCCCGACGGACGAGCTGTTCCGCGAGCACCTCGGAAGCTTCGACGTCGTCATCTTTCAGAACTTCGATTACGCGCCGTATGAGATGGCGACCTACCTGCCGCGAATCCGTGAATACGTTCAACGCGGTGGCTCCTTCGCGATGATCGGCGGAGACCGCTCATTCGGCGAGGGCCGGTACACCGGCACAGCGATAGAGGACATTCTGCCGATCAAAATCGGTGGAGCTGGAGTCGTGCGAGGCGAGTACAGGGCCGAGGTGAGTAAGCCGCTTGCACGACATCCGATCGTGGCGCTTGGCCCGGACACGGGACTGACTCGGCGAACCTGGAAGTCGCTTCCGGTCCTCGCGGGAGCGAATCGCATCGCGGCGGTCAAGCGGGGCGCACAGGTCCTGTTGCAGCACCCCAGGGCTCGGATCTCCGGTCAGCCACTCCCCATCTTGGTGGTAGGCGAGTCGGGTCGAGGTCGATCGGCGGCCTTCATGACGGACGCGTCCTGGCGTTGGCGGTTCGCGGCAGATGAAGTGACCGTGGGCTCGGATGAGTACGAGCTCTTCTGGGACCGCATGGTCCGTTGGCTTACCCGTGATCCGCTGCTCGAGCCGGCCCGCATCTCGACCGATCGAGAGCGGTACCGCGTTGGCGCCGACGTCGAAGTGACCGGCCTCCTGCGAGACTCCCGGTACGAGCCCATCCGCAGAGCGAGTGTCGAGATTCACTTCGAGCCGGCACAGGCCGAGGAGCCAGCCGTATCGACCAAGACCGATCAGGATGGCCAGCTTCGCGCCGTGGCGCCCGCACCCGCCCTGTCCGGCGCCTACGAGGCGGTCGCTTCGGTCGACGGCGAGGAGATCGCGCGCGAGGTCTTCATCGTCGAGGAAAGTGGCGACGAGCTCGCGAACCTCGAATCCTTCCCGGACGAGCTCGAGGCGATCGCGGAGCGCACCGGGGGCAGGGTGTTTCTCGGTGTCGAAGGCGTGCCGCCGCTTTCGGAGCTCGCGTCCAGCACCCGTCGCGCTGCCGGGCTTGTCTCCAAGCAGCCTCTGTCGAACCCTTGGTTCGTCTTCCTGACGATCGGCGTGCTGGGCTTGACGTGGGTGCTTCGGAGGCGCTGGGGTCGACGTTAAAGCCAGGGTGAGCGCCCAGGCATTGGCAAAGCCTGGACATCGACTCCGGTCATCCTAGAAATAGCGCCCGCCCATGCAGCCCACCAAACTACGCGGCGCGCGTACGCACAACCTTCGCTCTGTAGACCTCGATATCGCGCCCGGCACCTTCTTGGCGATCGTGGGTCCCTCCGGCGCGGGCAAGTCGTCGCTCGCCTTCAAGACGCTCTATGCGGAGGGTCAGCGTCGGTATGTGGAGAGCTTCAGCGCCTACGCCCGGCAATTCCTCGAGCGACTGTCGCGGCCGCCGGTCGACGAGCTCGATCCCGTCCCGGTCGGCATTGCAGTCGATCGCCAGGCCCCCGTCCGCACGAGCCGTTCCACCGTCGGAACGATGACCGAAATCGCGGACTACGCGAAGCACCTCTGGGCGCATGCCGCGGAGCTTCACTGCCCGAGCTGCGGAGCACTCGTGCATCGAGACGCTCCGACCCGCGCGGCCCAAAGCGTGATGGGAGAGCTCGCCGGCGAGAAGGTCTTGGTGACGTATCCGATGGCGATCGCCGACGAGGAGCACTTCATCGGCGTTCGCGAGGGTTTGCTCCGGGATGGCTACCGGCGTGTGCGCCTCCGTGGCGAGGTGCGCGACCTCGACGAGGTGCGCCCGAGCGACGTCACGAACGGGCGAAGCACCCATCTCGATGTCGTGGCGGACCTAACGGTCGCGCGAGAGCGAGACGAGTCTCGACTCGTCGAGGCGCTCGAGCACGCCATGCGCCGTGGAGGCGGGCGCGCGACGGTCTGGTCGAGCGAAGGCGCCGAGCTCGGTTTCTCCGAGGGGCTTCATTGCGCGAGCTGCGACCGGTCGTTTCGCCGAGCGACGCCCGGCCTGTTCAGCTTCAACAGCCCCATCGGTGCTTGCGAGACCTGCCGCGGCTTCGGTAGAACGATCGAGATCGACCTCGACCGGGTGATCCCCGACTACTCCCTCTCGCCTGCAGACGGCGCAATCCGCGCTTGGCAAGGCAAGGCGACGCAATGGGAGCGCCGGGAGCTGAAGAAGAACGCGAAGAAGGCCCGCATCCCTCTCGACACTCCGCTCGAGGAGTGGACACCCGAACAGATCGAATGGCTCATCGAAGGCGACGAGGTCGGCTATCCGAAGGGATGGTGGGGCATCCGGAGCTGGTTCAAGTGGATGGAGTCTCGCGCGTACAAGATGCACGTCCGCGTGTTCCTCTCGCGTTACCGGAAGTATGAGACCTGCGCGGATTGCCATGGCACCCGACTCAAGCCGGAGGCGCTCGCCTGGCTGGTCGACGGGCTCAGTCTCCCAGAGTTCTATCGTCTACCCGCGTCGAAGGCACTTTCGTTCTTGGAAGCGCAGGACACCCGTTTCGAGGGGGACGCCGGAGCCGCGTTACTCTGGCGCGAAGCGATCGGCCGGCTTCGCGCTCTTCACGACGTTGGACTCGGTTACCTCTCGCTCGACCGAACCTCTCGCACGCTCTCGGGCGGCGAGACCCAACGGGTGGCGTTGACGAGCGCGCTTGGGGCGACGCTGAACGGTGCGATGTTCGTTCTGGATGAGCCGACGGTCGGGCTCCATCCGAGGGACGTCGAGAGGCTTCTCGGGGTCGTCAAAGCGCTTGCGAAGGACGAAAACGTCGCCGTCGTGGTAGAACACGACCAAGAGATGATCCTGGGCGCCGATCGCGTGGTCGAGCTCGGGCCGGGCGCCGGCGAGGAAGGCGGCACGATCGTCTTCGACGGCACCCCGTCAGCGCTTCGCCGAGCGCCGACGGCAACCGGAAGGGCGTTGAAGGCCCGCGGAGCGGCGGCACGAACCCGCCGGGAGCCCGCGGGCTGGATCGAGCTCAGCGGCGCCTCGGGGCACAACCTTCGTTCCGTCGACCTGGCGATCCCGCGCGGGGTGATGACCTGCGTCACCGGGGTCAGCGGCTCGGGCAAGAGCAGCCTGGTGCTCGAGACGCTGCTTCCGGCGGTTCAGCGGAAGCTCGGGCTGAAGTCGGACGGCGCGCCGCTCCCGCACGGGAGCATCAAGGGATTCGCCTCTCTCCACGGCGTCGTCGGCGTGGACCAAGCTCCGCTGGGCCGAACTTCACGTGGTAATGCGGCGACATATTTGAAGATTTGGGATGTGTTCCGAAAGCGCTTTGCCGCCACGGAGACGGCGAAGGAGCGCGGGTACAAGCCGGGCATCTTCTCGTTCAACGTGGCCGGCGGCCGCTGCGAGGCCTGCCGGGGCGACGGCGCCGAGACCGTCGAGATGCAGTTCCTCGCGGATGTCGTGTTCAGCTGCCCGGAATGTCAGGGAAGGCGCTTCGTCGGCCCGGTGCTCGATGTGAAGTACATGGGCCTCGACGTGGCGCAGGTGCTGCAGCTGACCGCGCAGCAGGCAGCTGACCGCTTCGCCGGCGACGTGCTTCTCCAAAAGTCGCTAGCGCCTCTGCTCGACGTAGGGCTTGGCTACCTTCGTCTCGGTCAGCCCTTGAACACGCTTTCCGGCGGTGAGGCGCAGCGACTGAAGCTCGCCGAGGCCCTGATCCGCGCAGCGCCAGGATCACTGCTAGTTCTCGACGAGCCGACCGCAGGTCTTCATGCGAATGACGTGGCGCCCCTGATGCGGGTGCTCGATGCACTGGTGGAGCGGGGCGATACCGTGGTCATCGTCGAGCACGACATGCAGGTCGCCGCGTATGCCGACTACGTGGTCGACCTCGGACCGGGCGCAGGCGAGGAGGGCGGCCGAATCGTTGCGAAGGGTACGCCTGAAGATGTCGCCAGGCGGAAGCGTTCACAGACGGCGCCGTACCTCGCAAAAGCGCTCGGCAAGGAGCCCAAGGTCAAGGCCCCGCCTCCGCGCAGAAGAAGGAGAGCGAAGGCCGCTCCGCCACTTCGAGACATTCGGATCACCCACGCCAAGGAGCACAATCTCAAAGATGTATCGGTCGACATTCCCAGGGACGAGCTGGTGGTGATCACGGGCCCCAGCGGCAGCGGCAAGAGCACCCTCGCGTTCGATGTGCTGTTTGCCGAGGGGCAGCGGCGCTACCTCGAAACCCTGTCGCCTTACGCTCGGCAGTACATGCCGCAGTTGCCGAGGCCTGCGGTCGACCAGGTGATCGGAGTCCCACCCAGCGTGTCCCTCGAACAGCGGCTCACACGGGCCGGCGCCAATTCCACGGTGGCCACGGTGACCGAGGTTTCACACTACCTGCGTCTCATCTGGGCCCGAATCGGCGTCTTGCATTGCGTCGATTGCGAGGTGGCGATCGCTGCGAGGCCAGCGCCGCTCTTGGCCGAGGACCTCCGACGGCGCTTTGGATCCAAGAAGGTGACGCTACTGGCTCCAGTCGTCCGCGGCCGCAAAGGAATTCATCGCGAGCTGTTGAACAAGGCCCAAAAGGATGGATTCACCGAAGCCCGCATCGACGGAGCCATTCGGAGGCTCGAACCCGGGATGAAGCTCGACCGCTACGTCGAGCACGACGTGGAGCTCGTCGTTGGACGGGTATCGGCGACGAACCCGGAGCTTCTCGTCCTCTTGGAACAGGCACTCGCAACTGGCGACGGCGCGGCCTGGGCGATCGCAGGTGGGCAGGAAATGCAGCTTTCGAGCGCGCGTGCGTGCCCGAGTTGCGGCAGAGGCTACCCCGAGTTGGACCCCCGCTTCTTCTCCTTCAACACCCGTCAAGGGCAGTGCCCTGCGTGCGAAGGGCGGGGCGAAATCATCACGAAGAAATGGCGCGGCCGCAAGAAGAAGCGAGCCGTCGACTCACGGCTCTGCGATCAATGCGACCAAACCCGGCTTTCTCCGCTGGCCCGGGGTGTCACCGTGACCGACATGCCGATCACGACACTGTTCGAGCAGAGCGTATCGGAGGCCATCGAGACGCTCCGCGGGATCGAGCTCGAGGGACGGGACGCCACCATTGCGAAGACGCCGCTCCACGAGGCACTGCGTCGCCTGTCGTTTCTCGAAGAAGTCGGCCTCGGCTACCTCGGTCTCGGTCGCGCCGCCAACACCTTGAGTGGTGGCGAGATGCAGCGGGTCCGTCTCGCCGCTCAGCTTGGGAGCGGTCTCACCGGTGTGCTGTACGTACTCGACGAGCCGACGATCGGTCTTCATCCGCGGGATACGGGGCAGCTACTCAAAGCGCTGCGCGGGCTCGTCGAACGCGGAAACTCCGTCCTGGTCGTCGAGCACGATGCCGACACGATTCGGGCAGCAGACCATGTGATCGATGTCGGTCCAGGCGGCGGGAAGCACGGGGGTCGAATCGTGGCTCAGGGCGAGCTCGATTCGATGCGCGGCTCGGTGACCGCAGAGGCACTCGAACGTCCGGCCCGTCTGCCCGAGCGACGCCGGGTTTCCGGGGATGGCGAATGGTTGGAGCTCCGTGGTGTGACCCACCACAATCTTCGCGACGTCGACGTTCGCTTTCCCCTAGGACGGCTCGTTGCGGTCACCGGAGTCAGTGGCTCGGGCAAGAGCTCACTCGTCCGCGAGGTCTTGCTGCGGGCAACGCGAGAGGCCGTCGGCATGGTGAACGACACGCCACCCGGCGCGCACGCGGCCATCGCCGGGTTCGAGTCGATCAAGCGGGCGATCGAGGTGGACCAGAGCCCGATCGGCCGGACTCCGCGATCGGTGCCAGCTACATACATCGGCATCTGGAGCACGGTGCGCCAGCTTCTGGCGGGTACGCCGGAAGCACGAGCACGGGGGTACACGGCCAGTCGCTTCTCTTTCAACGTGAAGGAAGGGCGCTGTCCGGAATGTGAGGGCCAGGGTTCGATTCACGTCGAGATGGCATTTCTCCCGGACGTCGACATTCCCTGTGAGACCTGCAACGGAATGCGGTTCACACCGGAGACGCTTTCGGTCCGTTGGCAAGGGCTCCATGCGGGTGAGCTTCTGCAACTCGAGGTGTCCGAGGCTGTCGAAGTCTTTGCACCCGTCAACAAGGTGCGTCGACCGCTCGAGCTTCTAAACGAGCTCGGCCTCGGCTATCTACACCTCGGACAGCCTTCCAACACGCTCAGCGGTGGCGAGGCCCAGCGCATCAAGCTCGTCTCCGAGCTGGCAGCCGGTCTCAATACCGGGCCCACGTTGTACGTGATGGACGAACCGACCACGGGTCTTCACCGGGACGACGTCGATCGGCTGCTCGGCGTGCTCGAGCGTCTCGTCGAACGGGGAGATACGGTCACGGTCATCGAACATCATCCCGATGTCATGCTCGCTGCCGATTGGATCGTCGATCTCGGACCCGAGGGCGGCATCCACGGGGGCAAGGTCGTCGCACAGGGAACGCCGGAGACGATCGCGAAGCGCAAACGGAGCCACACCGGACAGGTTCTGCGAGCCTGTACCGGGGCTACGCGAGTCGCTTGAGATCGGGGCCCGCCCAAAGAGGGCTGTCGAGCCGGGCTTGCAGGTCCGCCGCGGTGAGCCCCTGGGCGATCTCGCGAACACGGAGGCCTTGGCGGGTGAAGTCGAAGACGGCGAACGGGCAGACCAGACGGGTCACGGGCACGACCGAGGATTGCGCGGCATGCACCATGTCTTGAAGCCGGTCGAGTCCGTCGACGCTCATGGCGACGACCCGCTGAGCTGCGACCTTCGCGCTAGGCGTCGCACCGAGCTCCCTGGTATCGACGAAGGCGAGCTCGGGCGAGCTGCCACCGACCTTCAGGCCCGCGGCTCCCAAGGTTGCCTGGAGCGCCTGCGGCAGTCCGGCACC
>CBDUCC010000104.1:0-10845 GCA_965365555.1 uncultured Myxococcales bacterium
AACATCAAAGAGGAAGTGCCGAGCCCGATGACCAGAGCGAGGACGACGGCTCCGAGGCCCACCCAGAGCCAGGGATGAGAGCTCCTCTTCTTGACGGGGGCGGGGGCAGCGAGATTGAAGGCCGTCGTCCCGAAAGGCTTTGGCGCCAAGGAGAAGAGAACGTCGTCGTCGGGATCGCGATCGACGGCGAGGCGCTGTGTATCGTCGAATGCAGGAGGCAAGCTCGACGGAGAGCTCGAGGAGAGCAGATCCGCCAGGTACGAGCCCGGTGCCGCCAGCTCGTCACCCCAGATCGTTCCGAGAAGGAGAGCCCGCGCGTCGTTGAGGAGGCCAGCATTGCCTGCGGCCTCTGCCAACGAATCGAGGAACTCCGCAAGGGTCTGCTGCCGCTCATCAGGACCCTTGCTGAGAGCGCGCATGATGACGGAAGCGACTTCGTGCGGGACGCGCGCGCCAACGCCTCGGGCCTGAAGCAGAGGAGGCGGCTCGTGGACGTGCTTCATCAGGACCGACGCAACGGAGCTCCCCTCGAACGGCAGTTCTCCGGTCAGCATCTGGTAGCTCAATACGCCGAGCGAGTAGATATCGCTACGGTGATCCGTCTCGTCGCCCGTCGCAGCCTCCGGGGAGATGTACGCTGCGGTGCCAAAGACACGGCCGCTCTGGGTGGTCGTTGGACCGACCCCGTCAAGCACGCGCGCGACACCAAAATCGACCAGCTTGACGAAGTCGTCGTCCCGGCCACGCCGTACGAGATAGACGTTCTCCGGCTTGATGTCGCGGTGGATGACCCCTGCTTCGTGAACGGCTCCGAGCCCTGCACAGAGCTTCATGATCATGATTACGGCTCGCTCGAGTGAAGGGGGCCCGTTCTCGTCGAGCTCGTCTGCAAGCGACCGCCCTTCGAGTAATTCCATGACGATGTAGAGGCGGCCGTCCGGCAATCGGCCCGAGAGAAACACGCGAACGAGGTTCGGGTGATCGAGCGCAGTGCTGAGTCGCGCCTCCCGTTCGAATCGAAGCACGGCCTGCTCATCACGGGCGAGGTCCGCTCGCAGCACCTTGATCGCCACTGGGCGTCCGACGGTCGTCTGATGCGCGCGGTACACCGTGCCCATGCCGCCAACCCCGATCTGCTCCTCGACCCGAAACTGCTCGAGCAGGATCTTTCCGATCAACGGGTCGGGGAGATTCTGGTCTTTGGACAAGAGCGTCCCGTCGTGGGGGCAGTACTCAGCCTCGCTCCCGAATCTCGAACCGCAGCGAAGGCACTTCTTCGACATGTCGATAAGCTCTCTAAAAGGCACCCGGGGCCTAGCATCTGGCAATCGCCCGTACAATTTCCACTCCGACGCTCGATTGCGACCGAGCTTCAATCCCGGCTGCCGTTTTTGCGCTAACGTGCCGAATCTAGGGCGATGCGCGTGATTGGAGGCCAGCTGGCAGGTCGAAGATTCGGGGCGCCGAGCGGGCGCGGAACCCGTCCGACCTCGGACCGCGTCCGGGAGGCGTTGAGCTCCGCACTCGAGTCGAGGGAGGCCTTCGGAGACGCCGTCGTGTTGGACCTGTTCGCGGGAACGGGCGCGTTGAGCTTCGAGGCGCTGTCGCGAGGTGCTGCTCGGGCGGTGCTCGTCGATCGCGATGCTCGTGCGATTCGCGAGCTGCGGCAGAGCGCGGAGTCACTGCGTCTCGGCGAAAAGACCGAGGCATTGCGGCTGGACCTTCTCAGTGAACCTAGGACGGTCGCGCGGAGAATTCCAGACGTCGAATCTGGCTACGACCTCGTCTTCTGCGATGCGCCCTACGCGGAGATCGAACGGGTACCGGCTCTTCTTGCAGCGCTCTGCGACGCAGAGCGGCTGAGGTCGGGTGCCTGGATCGTCGTCGAGCGGCCTGCCTCTCGAGAATGGACATGGCCAAATGGGCTCGCGCCGGTCGCGGACTACCGCTATGGTCAAACCGGTATCAGCTTGGGTCGCCATGAACCCGAGAAAGGCATGTAGTGAGCGTCGCCGTCTACCCTGGTTCATTCGACCCGATCACCAGGGGACACACCGCTATTTTGAAGAGCGGACTTCAGGCCTTCGACAAGATCGTGGTCGCAGTCCTGAACAACGAGTCGAAGAAGCCGTTGTTCTCGGTCGCCGAGCGCATGGAGATGATCCGCTTGGCCGCAGAGGAGATGGGCGCTTCCCAAGAGCAGGTCGAAGTCGATTCCTTCCACGGGCTCCTCGTCAACTACGCTGCAAGCCGAGGCGCACAGGTCATCCTTCGCGGTCTGCGGGCCGTCGCCGATTTCGAGTACGAGCTTCAGATGGCCAACATGAATCGCCATCTGAACCCAGACATCGAGACGGTGTTCATCATGGCTGACGATGCGTACTTCTACGTCGCATCTACCCTGGTCAAGGAGGTTGCGAGGCTCGGCGGCGACGTCGCGGACCTGGTCCCCGCCGCCGTCCAGCCACGACTTCTGGCGAAGTTTGACAAGTAGGTCGGTTGGCTCACCAGACCGTCGGCGAACAGCCGCCGAAGCTCCGGCAGGGCGGAGAGAGACACCTTGCCCATTTGGAGCTCGGCCAGTGTGGCTTCGCCCGCAAGCACCGAACGTCTGACGCGAAGCCAGCTCCTGAGGTAGACGGCGTCGCGCGCGACGCCTCCGGCCCGAAACGCGCGCTCGCAGAGCGTGATCGACTCTTCGGGAGTGAACTGGTGCTCGGTGACGAGAGTCCGTGCCACATCGCCGAAGGCGACGCCTGCGTGCATGGCATAGGTGGCGAGCAGACGGCCCGCGAGTGTGCGTTTGCGATTGTGGCTGAGAAGCCCGGCGGCTTCCTCGAGGAATATCGAAACCCCTTCTTGGTCTCCGTACGAAGCCGCGGTACCGATCGCGAGCACGCCGAGCATCTGGGCGCGGCCGTTGAAGGCGGAAACCAGATGACCATAGACTTCGTGGGTCGCGAGCCTCTGAGCTTCGTAAGCGCCGAAGAGCCGATCGGCAATGAAGACCGTGCGCTCGCCAACCGCGGCGTTGGCTATCAGGTGCGGATCGACGCGAACTGCGATCTGAAGGCCCACGTGCCTGGCGTACTGCAACATCAGATCGCGAAGGTTCACGCCCTCCGTCGCCACGGCGGGGATCGTCTTGGGCTCCTCCTCGGTGGGAGGGTTTGCGAGGATTTCGTGCGCAGCGTCGAGCGCGGTCTGATCTGAACCCTCGTACAAGCGTTCGCCCCCCGTGCCAAAGAGCCGCGCCGCCATCGGCCGGACTTGCTTGGTGCGGCCGAGAGACTCGAGCAACAGCAGCTCGGTCTCGATCTCTTCGAGCCGCTGCAGATAGAGCGTCCTGCCCTCGGACGCCTCGGCGCTCTTTCTGGCACGAGCGAGGACCTGCCATATCGATCGGTCGACCTCTACCGGATGCCATTCCCAGCGAGGCTTCGCATGTTCGCCGAGACGGAGGCTCCGCACCAGCCGCTCGCGCTCCGCTGGATCGCTGTGGGTCGTGGAGCCAACGAGAAGCCGCGCCGTGTCGTGCAGACGGCGTAGCGCGACATCGAGCTCAGCGCGAAGCCGGCCCGAGGCTCGCTCAGAGAAGCTGGGTGGCACGCTCTGCGAGCTCACTGCGCTCACCCTTCACCAGTGTCACGTGGGCGCCGATGTTCTCGGGCTGAAAG
Source organism: uncultured Myxococcales bacterium (assembly GCA_965365555.1). Taxonomy (GTDB): domain Bacteria; phylum Myxococcota_A; class Polyangia; order Polyangiales; family Houyiibacteriaceae; genus SG8-38. Next base: position 3,678 of record CBDUCC010000104.1, read on the forward strand.
CGTTGCGCAACGACGGTCAGGCCATTGCTCGCAGCGTCCACGTAGGGGTTGTCGATTTGATAGGGATCTCCGGTGAGTACGATCTTGGTATCGGCCCCACAGCGGGTAATCACGGTCTTGACCTGGTGGGGCGTGAGGTTCTGGGCTTCGTCGACCACCAAGAACTGATGTGGCAGGGAACGCCCGCGAATGTACGTGAGTGGCTCAACCTGAATGATCCCGGTGGAGATGAGCTCTTCGTAGTTGCGATGCTCCGACATGCGGCCGCGGCCGCTGCTGAAGATGTATTCGAGGTTGTCGTAGATCGGTTGCATCCAGGGGTTGAGCTTCTCCTCGACCGTGCCGGGCAGATAGCCCACGTCGCGCCCCATCGGAAAGATCGGGCGCGACACCAACATTCGGCTGTACGCGCCATCTTGGACGACGGACTGGAGGCCCGCCGCGATGGCGAGAAGCGTCTTCCCAGTGCCCGCCTTCCCGACGAGCGTCAACAGGTGAATGTCCGGGGAGAGCAGCATGTCGAGGGCGAAGTACTGCTCCAAGTTCCGTGGTCGCACGCGCCAAACGCCCTCCCGCCCGACGCGAAGGGGCACAATCGTCCCGCTTTTGGGATCGAAGCGTCCTAGCGCGGTGTGTCTGGGCCGATCGTGCTCGCGAAGGACGACACCGGCGTGCGGGGAAAGCTCTACGTCGAGATCAGCTGCCTCGACGAGCTCGCGCTTTGCGAGCTGGTCGACGAGATCGCGCGAAGTGTCCACCGTGATGACACCGGAGTAGAGCTCATCGATGGAGACTCGTCCGCCCTCGTACGTCTCCGCGCGAAGCCCGAGTGCATCGGCGCGAATCCGGAGGTTCGTGTCCATCGTGACGAAGACGAGCGGGCGCTCGGGTTCGGCGTCTCGAAGGTCGAGCGCCATCTGCAAGATGAAGCGATCCATCTCGCCATGGCTCCGTGTTCGCGTCGGCATCTCTGGCGGGACCGCAACACGAAGCTCCCCGCCCGTGCTCTCGAGTGGGACACCGCGATCGAGGGTGTGCCCGTTCTGGCTGCGAAGGTCATCGAGGATGCGCGAGAGGTGGCGTGCGTTCTGCCCGAGCTCGCTGAGCTCCTTCTTGAACTGGTCGACCTCCTCGATCACGAAGATGGGTAGTACGACCGTGTTGTCCTCGAATTTATAGACCGCTAGCGGGTCGTGAAGGACCACATTGGTGTCTAAGACGTAGGTCTTCTTCACTTTGGCGGACGGTAGCACGCTTTGCGTACGCAGGTACCGAGAAACGAAAAGCCGCTATAGTCCGCATCGGCGGACACGACCATGATCGACGAGCTGAGTTACCAGAGTCTCGCGATCCTCGCAGCAGCTGGTGTGCTCGCGACGGTGGTCAACGTGATCGCAGGCGGCGGAGGCATGATCGTGATGCCGGCGTTGATGGCGCTCGGACTTCCTGCAGACGTGGCAAACGGCACGTACCGGCTCGGAGTGGTGACGCAGAGTCTCTCGGGCACAGCAGCGCTCAAGCGCCACGACAAGCTCGACACGGAATCGATCGTTCCAATTCTGATCCCTACGATCTCGGGAGCCACGCTGGGCGCGTTGCTCGCCACGTGGATTCCTCGGGAAACGCTGAAGCCGGTGATGCTGACGACGATGATCGGAATGGCGGCGTTGATCGCCTTTCGCAGGCAAACCCTGATCCCTCCCGACGGTCCAACGCTGCAACCGAGGGATGCACCTAGATCGATCATCGGCCTCTTTATTTCCGGCGTTTATGCGGGTTTCATCCAGGCAGGCGTGGGCTTTTTGTTGCTCGGTGTGCTCGTTGGAACACTGCGTCACGACTTGATTCGCGCCAACGCCCTCAAGCTGGTCGTGACCTTGGCGTTCGGCGTCGTCGCGCTGACGATCTTCGCTTGGGCGGGACTGGTCTCTTGGACCCCGGCCGTCGTGCTGGCCGTGGCGTCGATCTTTGGAGCGCGCCTCGGCGTGCGCGTGATGCTCAAGGTTCCTGTGAACGGCCTTCGCTGGTTTGTGTTCGTATGTGTGGTCGCCACATCCATCGTCGCCTGGCTTCGGTAGTACACAGGGATCATCGTTGGTGTTAGGCTCGTACTCGAGGAGGAATTCGATATGGGGGAAATGGTCAAGCAGATCGCGGCACTGCAGGACTACGAACGCTACCAGGACCTACACTGGGAAGGTTCCTTCGAAGATTACCTTCAGATCGTACGCGAGAAGCCGCAGGTCACGCGTAACGCATTTCAACGCCTCTACGACATGGTCGTGTCGTACGGCGAAGAAGAGTACATCGACAACAAGAAGAAGCTGATTCGCTATCCCTTCTTCAAGGACCCGATCGAGAACGGCAAGGACGCGATCTTCGGGCTCGACATCCCGCTCATGCGACTCGTGCACGTACTGCACGCCGCCGCACAAGGCTACGGACCCGAGAAGCGCATCATCTTGCTGCACGGCCCGGTGGGCTCATCGAAGAGCACCATCGCTCGGCTGTTGAAGAAGGGTCTCGAGCGCTACTCGCGGACGCCCGAGGGCGCGCTCTACACCTACGAGTGGGTGAACCTGCATCAGACGGGCCTGGCCGGCGGGGACGACGTGTTTCCTTGCCCAATGCACGACGAGCCGCTTCGTCTGATCCCACCTGACTGGCGCGACCATGCCGTGCAAGAGCTTCGGCTCGGCAACGATCGCCAGCGGGTCAACGTTCGCGGCGAGCTGAATCCCGCATGCCGCTTCATCTTCCGCAACCTCCTCGAACGCTACGACGGGGATTGGTCGAAGGTGATGAGCAATCACATCAGGGTGAAGCGTCTGGTCTTGAGCGAGCAGGACCGGATCGGCATCGGCACCTTCCAGCCGAAGGACGAGAAGAACCAGGACTCGACCGAGCTGACCGGCGACATCAACTACCGAAAAATCGCGGAATACGGCTCGGATTCGGACCCGCGCGCATTCAACTTCGACGGCGAGTTCAACATCGCGAACCGGGGAGTGGTCGAGTTCGTGGAGGTATTGAAGCTCGATGTCGCGTTCCTCTACGACCTGCTTGGAGCGACCCAAGAACACAAGATCAAGCCGAAGAAGTTCGCGCAGACCGACATCGACGAGGTGATCATCGGCCACACCAACGAGGCGGAGTACAAAAAGCTCATCAACAACGAGTTCATGGAAGCACTTCGCGATCGCACCATAAAGATCGACATCCCGTACATCACCAAGATGAACGAAGAGATCAAGATCTATCAAAAGGACTTCAGCACAGCTCGGCTCCGAGGGAAGCACGTTGCGCCCCACACGCTCGAGGTCGCTGCGATGTGGGCCGTCCTGACTCGCCTCGAGGAGCCGAAGAAGCACCAGCTCGCGCTGCTTCAAAAGCTGAAGCTCTACGACGGCAAGATCTTGCCGGGCTACACGCAAGACAATGTCAAGGAACTTCGCAAGGAAGCAAACCGCGAAGGCCTCGAGGGAATGTCGCCACGCTACGTGCAGGACAAGATCAGCAACTCGCTCGTTCGTGAGGGGAACGAAGGCTACATCAATCCGTTCATGGTGCTGAACGAGCTCGAGAAGGGGCTCGCCGCATCGCTCACGGTCGGCGAAGACCAGAGCAAGCGCTACGCGGAGTTGATCAGTGTGGTGAAGGCGGAGTACGACGAGATCGTGAAGAACGAGGTGCAGCGTGCGATCAGTGCCGATGAAGAGGCAATCGGTCGGCTGTGCGCGAACTACATCGACAACATCAGAGCCTATCTGATGAAGCAGAAGGTGAAGAACAAATACACGGGCAAAGACGAAGAGCCCGACGAGCGCCTGATGCGCTCCATCGAAGAGAAGATCGACATCACCGACGCGCGTAAGGACGACTTCCGCCGGGAGATCATGAACTTCATCGGCCACCTCGCGCTCGAGGGGAAGAAGTTCACGTACGAGACCAACGACAGGCTTCGGCGTGCGCTCGAGATGAAGCTCTTCGAAGACCAGAAGGACTCGATCAAGCTGTCGAGCTTCGTCTCGAACGTCATCGACAAGGAGACGCAGGACAAGATCGACATCATCAAGAATCGTCTGATCAAGTACTATGGCTACAACGAAGCGTCGGCTACGGACGTCCTCGCGTATGTGGCCAGCATCTTCGCGAGGGGCGACGTAAAGGAGTAACGGCTTGTCGCTCCGCATTGACCAGGATCATTCCCGGTTCCGCAACATCGTTCGCGGCCGTATCCGCCAGAATCTCCGCAAGTACATCTCGAAGGGAGAGCTTCTCGGGCGACAAGGCAAGGACATTGTCTCGATTCCAATCCCGCAGATCGACATCCCCAAGCTGCGTTTCGGCGACAAACAGCAGGGCGGTGTAGCCCAGGGCGACGGCGACCCGGGCGATCCGTTGTCGGGAAGCCCCCAGGAGGGAGACGGCGGCGAGGGTCAGGCAGGCGATCAAGCAGGGGACCACGCCCTCGAGGTCGAGCTGACCTTGGACGAGCTCGCGGACATCCTCGGTGAAGAGCTCGAGCTCCCGAACATCGAGAACAAGGGTAAGAGCGCGGTCATCGACAAGAAGGATCGCTACGTCGGCGTCCGCAACGTGGGTCCGAACTCGCTCCGCCACTTCAAGCGCACCTTTCGTAGCGCGCTCCGGCGCCAGATCGCTCTCGGCAGCTACGACCCGAAGCGACCTGTGATCATCCCGACTCGCGACGACATGCGCTACAAGTCGTGGAAGACCGAAGAGGAACCGGTCGCCAACGCCGTCATCCTCTACATGATGGACGTATCGGGCTCGATGGGCGATGAGCAAAAAGAGATCGTTCGAATCGAGTCGTTCTGGATCGATACCTGGCTCCGAAAGCAGTACAAGGGCATCGAGACGCGCTTCATCATTCACGATGCAGCCGCGCGTGAGGTCGACCGCGATACGTTTTTCCGCACCCGAGAGTCGGGGGGTACGATGATCTCGTCAGCGTATCGATTGGCCGCCGACATCATCGAGCACGACTATCCCTCGTCGATGTGGAACATCTACCCATTCCACTTCTCGGATGGCGACAACTGGAGCGTGGACGACACCCTCCTCTGCGTCGACATCCTGAAGAAGCTCCTGCTTCCCGCCTCGAACGTATTCTGTTACGGGCAGGTCGACAGCCCGTACGGCTCCGGCCAGTTCATCAAGGACCTTCGAGAGCACTTCTCCGGTGACGAACAGCTCATCACGAGCGAGATCAACGATCGAGATGCGATCGTCGAATCGATCCGGGAGTTCCTGGGGAAAGGCAAGTAGCGCGTGGCCCAGTACGCCCTGAAGACCGCCCTCCCCAACTACCTGCGAGACGAACAGCAGCGCATCGAAGAGTTCGCTCGAAACGTGGGTCTCGATTTCTTCCCGACTGTTTTCGAGGTGCTGAGCTACGACCAGATGAACGAGGTCGCTGCATATGGAGGCTTTCCAACTCGGTACCCGCATTGGCGCTGGGGAATGGAATACGAGCGCCTCAGCAAGAGCCACGAGTATGGTCTTTCGAAGATCTACGAGCTCGTGATCAACAACAATCCTGCCATCGCGTACTTGCTCGAAGGCAATAGCCTGGTCGATCAGAAGCTGGTGATGGCGCACGTGTACGCCCACGTCGACTTCTTCAAGAACAACTTCTGCTTCCGGATGACAAGCCAGGGCCGCGATCCCAAGGATGGCGCCGACCTGCGAAAATGGATCGACACGATGGCCAACCACGGGTCGATCATTCGGAAGTGGGCAAATCGAGTCGGCCTCGAGAAGGTCGAGCTCTTCATCGACGCCTGCCTGAGCCTAGAGAATCTGATCGACCCGCAGAAACCATATCTTCCGCGAGACCTCTCCCCGGCAACGACCGAAGAAGAGGAAGAGCCGGATACTCCGGAAGTCCCACTGCTCCGGGTCGACCGCGAGTACATGGAGTCCTTCATCAACCCGGAGGAGTTCGTCGAATCGCAGAAGCAGAAACTCGTGGACGAGGCCGCGCAGGCACGCCGTTTTCCAGCCGAGCCAGAACGCGACGTGCTCGGGTTCTTGCTCGAGAACGCTCCGCTCGAACGATGGGAGCGCGAGTGCCTCGCGGTCGTTCGGGCCGAGGCCTACTACTTCCTGCCGCAGATGCAGACGAAGATCATGAATGAAGGCTGGGCGAGCTACTGGCATTCGAGATTGATGACCGAGCGGATCTGCGACGCGAGCGAAATCATCGATTACGCAGACCGGTGCGCTAGCGTGCTGGCGACAGCACCCGGGCAGCTCAACCCGTACAAGCTCGGCATCGAGCTATTCCGTCACATCGAAGATCGTTGGAACAAAGGCCAATTCGGCAAAGAATGGGATGAGTGCGACGACTGGGAGCTGCGGCGGCACTGGGATCGGCGCACCGGGCTCGGAGGCGAAAAGATTTTCGAGGTGCGCTCGCTCTACAACGACGTGACGTTCATCGACGAGTTCCTCACGGAGGACTTCGTTCTCGACCAGAAGATGTACGCCTTCGGCTACAACGAACGAAACGATCGCTGGGAGATCGAAAGCCGGACGTTCAGCGACGTCAAGACACAGCTACTCACGAGTCTCACGAACGCCGGCAATCCGATCATCTCCGTGGTCGACGCGAACCATGCGAACCGCTCCGAGCTTCTGTTGGAGCACAAGCACCAGGGCGCCGACCTGCGGCTCGACTGGGCCGCGGAGGTGACGAAGGCGCTGTCGCGGGTGTGGACTCGACCGGTCGAGATTCATACGATCGTGGACGAGAAGCCTGCCGCGCTCCGCTTTGACGGGCAGGGCTACTCACAGAAGTCGCTCTAGAATCCGTCACAGTTGCGGAAACTGATCGTCGTCGGGCCGCCGCCGACCGCACCCACATCGAACCCGTTCTCGGTCGTGCTGCTGATCAACGAACGACAGAGGAGGTCGAACTCGACGTCACCGCCCGCCGCCACGACATTGGAGAGCTGACACGGCTGCTCCATCGAGGGAGGCTCGGTCCCACAGTTCCCGACATCGTAGGGCAGACCGTCTTCGACGATGGTGATCGTGCATTCGGAAGCCTCCACCGAACCGTCGTCAGCATCGACGGTGGCTCCGCGTAGCTCGAAGGCGAAGTCCGAGCCGACGCTGGCCTCGAGGAAGATGACGCGCG
>CBDUCC010000105.1:0-10844 GCA_965365555.1 uncultured Myxococcales bacterium
AACCTGGAGCCAATGGATTAAGAATCCACTGCTCTACCACTTGAGCTAATGGCCCTTGATACCCCCACCCCACTGGGCGCGGAGGCAGCTTATGTACCGACTTGCAGCGTCATGCAAGACACTGGAAACCGGCGGGCCCCGTAAAGCGAGCTTCGCTCGTACGGGGCAGATTCGAATCCTTCGGATTCGAATGGCACACCCGGAAGGATTCGAACCTTCGACCTACGGATTCGAAGTCCGGCGCTCTATCCAGCTGAGCTACGGGTGCAACTTCAAAGAATCTTTCAAAGAGTGGGGTGAGTGACGGGAATTGAACCCGCGACACCCGGAGCCACAATCCAGTGCTCTACCACTGAGCTACACCCACCAAAGGGGCCGGAGTTTAGCGTCCCTTTTCCGCCAGGCAAGGCTACGAACAGCGGCCTTTTTCGTAATACCTTCGGGCCCATTCCGCCATGGCGATGCCGGCCGCCACGCTGATGGGGTAGCTGTGGTTGATTCCGAACATCGGGATCGCCAGGACCTGGTCGGCAGCTCCGAGAATGCCCGGCGAACAGCCATCGTCCTCGTTGCCAAACACCAGAACGGCATCCTCGGGAAGCTCGGCTTCCCAGAGGCCCTTTTCGGCGTGGTCCTTCTCGAAGGCGACGAGCGGCCAGCCCTCGGACGCCACCCGGTTGAGGAACTCCTCCTCGCTCGGGAGCTCGACGATGTTCTCGTAGCGCTGCATCCCCATCGCCGCGCGCTCGTACCAGGGCTCGGTGCCAATCAGGATGATCTCTTTGACGAGGAACGAGTGCGCCGTCCGAATGATCGAACCGATGTTGAACGGGTTCTTTGCTCGGTCGATCGCGATCCGAAACGGATGCCGCAGCCGGTCGAGCTCGTCACGAATCTCGCTTCGCGGGATCTCGAATGGCGGAACCCGCGCCATCTATTTCCACTTGATCGAGCAGCCCATCGAAGGCGTGTGTGCGAAGTCGACGCCCTTCCCTTCGAGCGCCGCGTCGAGGACCTCGCGAAGCTCGTGGCGGCTCACGTTCTCCGGCTCTTTCCAGTTGTCATCGATGCGTCCGTTGTAAAGGAGCTTCCGGTCGCGATCGAAGACGAAGATGTCCGGCGTGCAGGCGGCATCGTAGGCGCGAGCGACCGCCTGGCTCTCGTCGCGAAGGTAGGGAAAGTTGAAGCCCTTGCCGGCGGCGCGCTCTTTCATCTTCTCGAACGAGTCGTCGGGGTAGTTCTCGGCATCGTTCGGGTTGATCGCGACCAACTGAACGCCCTTGTCGCCGTAGTCGGCCTGAAGTGCGACGAGTCGATCCTCGCAGGCGATCGCATAGGGGCAGTGATTGCAGGTGAAGACCACGACCAGAAGCTCGGCCTCGGCAAAGGAGTCGAGCGAGTAGGTGTTGCCGTCCGTACCCGGAAGCGCGAAGGGCGGCGCCTCGGTACCGAGCGGCATCCCGTTGGAGTGCATGAGCGGCATGGGAGGGATGTAAGGCAAACGTGCTAGATTGGCCATCCGAGATGGTGGACGAGGAGCCGAGCCAGGATCCCTTGATCGGAGCCACCCTCGGTGGGCTCTACCGCGTGGAGCGCTTGCTCGGGGTGGGCGGCATGGGCCGCGTCTACCAGGCCCGGCACGAGCTGCTGAACAAGGACTTCGCCATCAAGGTACTTCCCGAGGCTCGCGCGGACAAGCCCGCGGCCATCGAGCGCTTCCTGCGCGAAGCGCGTGCCGCTTCCAAGGTCGACAGCGACCACATCGTGAAGGTCTTCAACGTCGACCGCGACCAGGAGCACCGCTTGTTCATCGTGATGGAGCTCCTGGAGGGGGAGAACCTGGCCGAGCGGATCGCGCGAGGTCCAGTTGCGCTCGAGGACGCCATCGGAATCGCCCGTCAGACTGGCACCGCGCTCCAGGCCGCGCACGACGCAGGCATCGTCCACCGTGACCTCAAGCCCGAGAACATCTTCCTCGTGAAACGAAACGGCAAGGACTTCGTCAAAGTGCTCGATTTCGGGATCTCGAAGATCAAGAACCCGGAGCATGGCGACCCAAAGCTCACCGCGACCGATCAAATCGTCGGCACCCCGCTCTACATCTCGCCCGAGCTCGCGCGCGGCATCGAGACAGTCGACCATCGCACCGACATCTATGCGCTCGGCGTCATCCTCTACGAGATGCTGACCGGCAGCCCACCCTTCACCGGGAAGAACCATTTCCAGCTTCTCTACCAGCACGGCAACGAAGCGCCCGACCCTCCCTCACAGCGAAGCGAGCGGGCACAAATTCCGGTACCGATCGAAGCCGCGATCCTGCGTGCGCTCGAGAAGGAGCCGAGTGCGCGCTTCGACACCATGGAGGCTCTCGTCACCGCCCTCAGCGAGCGAAGCGCAACGCCGAAGCGCACGCGCCGGGGTGCGATCGCATGGTTGGCAGCGGCGACCCTGGGCGGCCTGCTACTCGTCCTGTGGCTTGGACCGGATGCCCCGCCGGATCCCGTTCCCGAGGTTGTTTCGAACGGTGTGGAGGAAGCGAAGGGCTCGGCACCGCGCACCGTTTCTACCGCGGATGCCGAGGCCGAAGCACCGAAAGCCCCTGCCCCAGGTATGACAAAACCGTCCGGAGGCCCCCTAGAAACTGCGGACCCAGGACCGGATGCAGAGCCGGTGACGCTCACCCTGCGGTCCAGCCCTCCGGGCGCGATCGTGCTGGTCGACGGCCAAAGGCGGGGAAAGACGCCGCTTCGCATCGAAGTTCGGCGTGGCGAGGCGGCGAAGGTACGGTTTTCGCTACGAGGATACCGAACCGCGCGGCGCCAGGTGGTGGCGGAGCGCGACCAGACGGTACGGGTGCGCCTGCAAAGCAAAAGCCCGCCCGCCCCATCGCCGATTAAGACAGACTTCTAAGACGTGATCCCCTTCGCCTCGCTTCTGCTCGCTGCCCTGCTGGGCTTCGCCGTCCCGTCGATGGCGGCGGCCGATGCGACGACGGACAACGCCGAGGCACGGGTCTACTTCGAGGAGGGAAATCGGCTCTATCAAGAGGCGGCGGCCGCCAGGGGGAGCCGGAAGACGGAACTGCTCCAGCGCTCGCTCGAAGCCTACGTCGACAGCCTGCAGATCGCGCGCAGCCGGAACGCCCTCTTCAACGCGGCGGTCGTCCTTGGGGAGCTCGAACGCGACGACGAGTCTTTCAACTACCTGAGCGAGTACCTCCGCCTCGAAGACCTGTCCCCCGAGGATCGCGCCGAGGCCGAACAGCGGCGCGATGCGCTTCGGACGAAGGTAGCCGTCCTCGCGCTCCGCACCGAGCCTGCGGGCGCGCGCGTTTGGATCGACCGCAAAGACCTCGCGCCCCGTGGCGCGACGCCCCTCGAGATCGCCTTGCCCCCGGGCGAGCACCGGGCCTTCCTCGAAAAGAACGGCTATGAGCCTGTGGAACGAACGCAGACCATCGTGCGAGGCCAAGCCGTGGTCGTCGAGCTCGCCCTCGTCCCGCTTCCGCTCGAACCGGCTCTGCCGCTGGCCAAACCGCTCGCCGACCGGGAGGCTAAACCTCGGCTTCGGAACGCCGCCATCGGCACCGCCGCCGGCACTCTCGCGACCGCCGGCGCCGCGCTCGGTCTTTCGCTTCGGGCGCGTACGCTTCGAGAAGACGCCGACCAGGCCGCAGCGCAGTATCGAATGTCGGGGGATCCCGCCGACCGTCAGCGGGCCGAGGATCTGGCTGACCGGACCGACCGCTTCAATCTGGCGGCGGACGTGCTCTGGGGCACGACGATCGCGCTCGGAGTGAGCGCCATCGTGCTCTACGGCGTGCACCGGGGAAAGCAAAAGCGCGAGGCGCCGCAAGTCGCGGTTTCGGTGTCGCGGCGGGGCGGTTTTGCCTCGGTGAAGATGGCGTTCGGAGGCTCGCAAGGAGGCCTTCGCTCGTCTTGGTCCTCTGCATCGCGGGAGCAGGCTGCTCGCTTGTGAACCAGCCGGACCGTGATCTCACGCCACCGGACGGCGGTGTCGATGGTGGCGTCGACGGCGGTGGCATCGAGCTCTTCTGCTCGGACGGCTTCGACGACGACTCGGACCAGGCGACCGACCGCCAGGATGCAGACTGCGCCGAGGAGCCCGCCTGCTGCGAGAGGCGTCGCACGACCCTGAGCTACGACTGGACGCCGGTGAACCTGAGCGCCGCCTGGGGTCTCTCGCCCGACCCCTGGAACCCAAATCGCATCGTGCTCGACGGCGACAGCTTCGTCGGCGGCTTCCTGCCGAGCGATGTGCCGCGCGCCCTCGTCAGCGAAGATTGCGTCTCGCTCGGCTTGGGCGGCTGGGTAAGCAGCTCGCTTCACTCGACGCAGAGCAGCGGTTGCCTCCCCGACGAACCCTGCGAGCAGTACGCCGGCATCGTGCTCACCACGACAAGCGGATCGACTCTCGGTGCGCGACTTCAGGACGAGCTTGCGGTCACGCTGCACGCGGGCGGGCTCGTGATCGTGACTCAGGCGGGCGCCGAGCTCGGGCGGGCGTCCGCCGACGTGGGCCGCGACGTGCCGGTGCAAATCGAAATCCGTCCGGCGCTCGACGCGCTCAACCAAGCCGTCCTCATCGCGAGCGTCGAGGTCGACGGGGCGGTCGTGCTCGACGATTTCACGGTGATGCCGATCGAGAATCTGTTGTCTGAAGGCGACTGCGCCGAGATCCCGGGCCTGCGCTTGGGGGTCGAGGGCCGAGGCGCCGGAACCTATGTCGGCCCGCTGGAGGCCGAGAAGCAGGACTGTGCCAATCCGAGCCAGTTCGATGAACAAAGTGCAACCCTGCGGGCCGAGAACCTCGAATTTAACCCCTCCTGGGTGGCGGCCTACGTCGGGGCGCCGACCCTGGCGAGCTCCCGAAATGCGCTTTCGGACGTCCAGTGGGACTTGATCGTCGAAGGCAGCAATTGGAGCCCTGCCCTCGAGGCCTCGACCCACGTTGGGTACGCGCTCGGCCACGCGCGCATCGCGACCGACCAGGGCGGCCACTGGCGGCTGAGCGGCTGGGAGAGCAGCGAGGGGCCGAAGCTCGGCGCCGACCCGCCGGCCTGCGCCGAGCCGGAATGTGCCGAGGACCGAAGCCTCCGAGAGCCCCATCTGCTCGCCGAGATGAACGAGAGTCAGGAGCTTCGAGACCTCACCCTCGCCTTCGCGCGCGAGATCGTGACGGCCCCGACCCTGCGTGACCGGTTCGGCATCCAGGTGATCCGGCCGACCGGCGGACCGACGGCCAGCCTCAGCCTGCCGAGCCGGGCCACAGTGGAGCCCGACGACCTCCCCGACTGCATCAGCCTTCGCGATCCCGCGCTAATTCCAGTGGATCCGGAGGCGCTCGGCGGATACTGGCTGCTCTTCAGCTGCGTCGAGAGCGCGCAGCCGCCTCGGACGATCCGTGCCGTCCGGATCTCACGCTCGCTCGAGCTCGTGATGGAAGCGGGCGCGCCGATGGAGCGGCTGGTGCTCGACGCAGACGAGCTCGGGGCCTTTGCCGCAGGCGGGATTCGCTCGGCCGAACCGGTGCTCGACTTCCTGGAGGACGGCCTCCGGCTTCGACTTTGGTTTCTCGCGCAGGACGCGCTTGGCAACCGCTCAGTGGCCTTGGCCGAGGCCCGAAGCCACGACACCGCCTTGCTCGAGCTCGAGCTTCCCGAGCCGCTGCCTTTCGTGGTGAACCCGATTCTCGACGCTCAATCGACCCTGGTCCGGAGCGGATGCACTGCCGACGAGTGCACCATCACTGGAATCGCCGTGACCCGCCGCGCCGACGATCCGGACCGCCTGCGATTCCTCTTGGCACGGCGCTTGAAAGAAGAGGTCGTGGGCGGACCCGATCTCGAGACCTATCAGTTGATCCCCCTGGAGCAGACCTGGAAGACACCGTGAACCGAAAGCAGACATCCCCGCGCCGGGCGCGGCTTCTGATCGCGCTGTGTATCGCAGCGCTCACGGCGGGCTGCGGCGCGGAGGACTCCAACGGAGCGGCCGCGATGGGGGCCGGCGGTTCGGGCGGCGCACCCACGAACGACGTCGACGGAAGCTTCGGCGGCGGCGCAGGCGGCGCGGGCGGCGGCGCGGCGGAGGGGCTTGGCGGCCAGGGCGGCAGCTCGATGCCGAAGCCACCGTCGTTCGAGACCGGCGCCGACGGTCTGGTCAACAATCCCATCGACGAGCTCTTCGCGGACCCGGAGCGAAGCCCCTGGGACTTCCTCGGTGCCGGCGCACAGGACGGTCAGATGTACGTCGACGCGGCCGCGGCCTGTTTTTCGGAACCGGCGGCCTGCGATTCACAAGCCTGCGGCGCCTTCGCCGCCTGCTGCGTGGCGAGCGGGAATTGCTGCGAGCCCCTTTTGGAGTCGCCGATCCCTGAGTCGCTCGACCTTCGCGCCTGCGCCGGTGAGAGCGTCGCGGACTGCTTCGGGAACGCTGGCTTCGCGGCGGACGCTTTCGGTGAAGACGGGCCTCTCTTGAGCTCCCGAGGCCTCGTACCGAACGGTTCCCCGAGCGCCGAGGGAGGCGTGCTCGTCGGCGAGCTCGCAGACCTCGCATCGCTCCGCGTACAACTCGACGTTCTGCTCCGAGCGCCGGATGACTGCAATGGCCTCTGCCTCGAGAGCGCCGGTGTCGGGTTCGCGCGTGTGAGCGGCGACGGCGAGTTCGATGGAGTGGCCGTGGGCTTGCTGCTCAGTGGGTCGCGGGAGGTGGTGCAGCTGCTGGTTGGCGGCCAGGTCGCGGACAGTTTCCCCGCAGCCGAGGCGACGACCGGCTGGCGCATCACGCTCTCTCCGACCGGCGAGGTCGAGGTGGAGCAGGACGGAGTGTCGCTCGGGCGCTACCCGTTCGACTCCGAGTCACTGCGCGAGGCGCGTCTCGCGTTGTTCGGACGGAACCTGGGCGCCCCGGCCAACAGTGCAGCGATCGAAGCCTTCGAGTCCGTCACGGAGCGTTGCGACAATCCCCGGGCCTGGACCGAACGCGCACCGCTCGAGGTGACCGTGCAGGGCGAGCCGGCTCCCGCCCTCCGATTCGGAGCGGAGCCCTCGATCTCGGACGACCCCGAGCGTCCGGCCGCAGCGTTCGCGCTCGACGCCGAGATCTTCATCGGTGAGGCGCTCTCGGACGGCCGGATCGACTTGCCGTCCTTCGCTCCGGGCCTGAGCGCAACCGAAGCCTTCGAGGCCGGCGGCGTCGGTGACCCGGAGCTGGTCACCGTCGAGGGCACTCCCTTTGTCTACTACACCGCGTGGGACGCAAACGGGGCGGGCAGCATCGCGGCCGCAGCGCTCTTCGACGGGCAGGCACAAAAGGAGCTTGCTCCGATGCTCGTGCCGGAGGGTGACGTCATCTCCTACGACGCACCCACCGCAGCGGTCCGCGACGGCCTCGTGATCCTCATCGTGCGAGCGACGCTCGTGTCGGGCGCGAGCGAGCTTCATGCATTCTATTCCGCGGACCCGAAAGCAGGCTGGGCGCGCATCGTCGACGGGAGCCTCGAGGCGCTCACCCGGGTCGAGGACCCAAACGAGGAGATCGGCAGCCCGAGCCTGGTGGTGCACAACAGCGCCTATCAACTCTACTACGCGCGACGACGTGGGACCCGATGGTCCGTCGAGATCGCTGCCTCCGACGAGCTCCTCTTCTGGCGCCCGCTTGGCGAGGCGCTCGGCGGCAGTGGCGAGGGCTTCGACCGCCAGGGCGCACGCGGCCTCGATGCGCGATCGGTCTTCGGGCGAATCGAGGCGATCTACAGCGGCCAAGACGGCGTCTCGTTCCAGCTCGGATTCGTGGCACGGCCGGCGCCCTCGAGCACGGCTTCGACCGTCTTTTGACACGGCGGCGCCTGGCGCCGATGTTGAAACGGATGACGTCCTCTCAGACGGAGCCTCCTCCGCCGTTGCCGAGCGAAAAGAGCCGGCATCGGAGTGGCCTGTTCATCGCAGGCTTCGTCGCGCTTCAGTTTCTCGTGCCCCTCAGCTATCTGGTGCGCGAAGACCGCTCGGACGAGCGCTTCACCTGGCGAACGCTGTCGAGCCCGGACACGGCGAGCTGCGAGGCCCGGGCCACCATCCAGCGCGTTGGGAGCCCGGAAGAGCCGTTGGCGCTCGAGTCGATGCTCCACGAGGACTGGGTCTACTACGTCGGTAGGGGGCGACGCGCGGTCGTCGACGCGTTCCTCTTGCAACAGTGCGAAGCCGACGACGTCGAACGGGTCGAGCTGCGGACTCGCTGTGGGGACGAGCGGAGTGAGCGCGAGTTCAGCCTGCGTTGCGGTGGCGGACGCGCTCACGAGTCGCAAAGGACGGCTGCCCGATGAAGCCGCTCGGGCAGTATTGGTTCGGGGAGGTGGCGCTCGCGCGGCCCTACTTCGTCCTTCGCTTCGTGCTCGGCCTCCTGGCATTCGACCTTTGGCTCAACATGATCCCCGAGGCTGCGAAGTACGGTGCCGGCGCATTCAACGTAGCGCACTTCCCGGTGTTCGGCGGTTTCGTGCCGAGCGCGAGCTTCTATCTCGGCGTCCTCGCGTTCACCGGCGTGCTAGCGCTGAGCCAAGCGCTCTACCGGCCGCACCGGATCGCCCTGATCTTCGTCGCACTGGGCTACACGCTCGGCTGGTCCTGCAGTCTGCTCGACTCGGCACCGTACCACTACCTCCTCTCGCTCTATCTCCTGTGCTTCGTGTTCTTCCCGATGCTTAGCGCGCGCGCCGCGTTCTCACGTTCGGAGCAGGCGCCGCTCGGGAGCGCCTGGGCGTACGTGCTCCTCTGCGTCACGACAGCCATCATGTACTTCTACGTTGCCGCCTGGGCGGCCTCGGCGGGCCGGCCCTACTGGCTTCCGATGGCCTGCTGCCTCGGGTACCTCGCGGCGAGCTTGCAGGATCGCATGGCGCTCCCGGCACTGAAGGTCGCCGTGCCGCCGCTGGTCCTCGCACCGATTGCGTTTCATCTGGTCGAGCGTGGCGACGACTGGTTCTCGGTCTACATGATCGGTGTCGCACTGATCGTCTTTTCACCAACCTCCGTGCTGCACTCGCTCGGGCGTGCGCTGACGAGGCCGGTGCGTACGCTGTTCGATGAAGAGGCGCCCACGGGCCTCGACGAGCGGGCCTCGACGGTGTTCTACCTTTCGCTGCTCGGTCTCGTGGCGGCGCCGATGCTGAGCATGTTCATCGACCTCCCCGGCGTGAAGACAGGGTGCACGTTGACGGCCATCGCCATGCTCCTGGTGATGGGTCGGCAACTCTACCTCACGCCGCGGTTTCGACCGATCTGGCGGGTGGCGAGCCTTTTCGGCGGCTGCATCGCGCTCTGGCTCAGCGTGATCGCCAGCCCTGCGCGGTCCGAGTACTACCAGAACGCCGCCCTCGACGCGGAGGTCCGCGGTGACGCCGCGGCCGCTGCCGAGCTGCGCGAGAAGGCCGAACGCTACGCCCGATAGCTGGATTCCCCTGCGAACCGATCAAGAACTGCTCAAGAACGGGTCAAGCCGCTCGGCGGCTGCTAGTCTGCCGCTCGATGCTGACAGGCGACGGCTGGATCACGATCGCGGTGATCGTCGGGATGGTGATCCTCATGGCCGCGAACCTGGCCGGGCCTGACCTCGTGCTGATCGCCGGCGTGACGGTGCTGCTCCTGGCCGGCATCATCGACCCGTCCGAAGCGTTCACGGGCTTTTCGAACCCGGCGGTCATCACGATTGCGGCGCTCTTCGTGGTTGCAGCGGGCATCAAGGAGACCGGCGGGCTCGACCTCGCCGGCCGGGTGGTGCTCGGCCGGCCGCGCTCGCTCGCCGGCGGCCAGCTCCGAATGATGTTTCCCGTGGCGGCGCTGTCGGCGTTCTTGAACAACACGCCGGTCGTCGCGATGTTCGTACCGCTGGTCACCGGCTGGGCGCGGCGCTGCAACTTCAGCGCTTCGCTCATGCTGTTACCGCTTTCGTACGCGTCGATCCTCGGCGGCACCTGCACCCTAATCGGCACGAGCACGAACCTCGTCGTCGCGGGTCTCGCCAGGGAGTGGGATCCGACGATCGAGTTCGGGATCTTCGAGATCGCGCAGCTCGGCATCCCGGCACTCGGCATCGGTATGCTGTTCATCGTGATGACGTCGCAGTGGCTCCTCAAGGATCGCCAGAGCGCTCTGCAAGAGCTCGGAAAGGCGCGCGACTACACGATCGCCATGCGCGTCGAGAAAGGCTCGCCCGTCATCGGAGAGAGCATCGAGGAGGCCGGGCTTCGCTCCCTGCGCGGCGTGTACCTCTACGAGATCGAGCGTGCAGGCCGGGTCTTGGCCGCGGTCCCGCCGTCGACGGTTCTCCGCGAAGGCGACCGCTTGCATTTCACCGGGGTCGTCGACTCCGTGGTCGACCTGCGCAAGCTCCGCATCGAGCCCGACACCGACCAGGTCGACAAGATCACCGCGAGGCGCGACCGGCGGCTCGTCGAGGCAGTCCTCGCGGCGCACTCCTCGCTGGTCGGTCAAACGATTCGCCAGAGCCGCTTTCGCACGATCTACGACGCGGCCATTCTCGCGGTCCATCGGCAGGGCGTCCGTGTCACCGAGACGAAGGTGGGCGATATCCGCCTCCAGGCCGGCGACGTGCTTCTGATCGAGTGCACCGCGAACTTCGCGCAGGAGCGTCAGCGAGACCCGAATTTCGCGCTGATTGCCGAGGTCGAAGATAGCGCTCCGCCGCGGCACGACCGGGCATGGCTGGCGGCCGCGGTGCTCTTCTTGATGGTCCTGGTCAACGCGACCGGCACCATGAACCTGATGACGGCCTCACTCAGTGCGGCGGGCCTCATGCTCATCACCC
>CBDUCC010000106.1:0-10792 GCA_965365555.1 uncultured Myxococcales bacterium
CGTAGTTTGGGGGGGCCGCCGGCCGCATCGCCTCGGCCGGAGGGAGCTTGGCGACACGGGTGGCCGACGCGACTGCTCCAATGACACCAGCCAAGACGCTCACCGCGACTCCGATCGACATCACCCTCGGGTCGAGCTCGAACGCCAGTACCGGGAAGCGAAAGTACTTCGTATACATCTCGGTCATTTCGCCACCGAGATAGGTCCCGAGGGCCAGCCCCAAGGCCGAGCCTCCAAGCGCGATGAGGCATACCAGTTTCACGTAGTGGAGCCCGATTGTGGCCTTCGAGTACCCCACGGCCTTCATCGTCGCGATCTGAGCGCGCTGAAGCATCACCAAGCGCGAGAGCACCACGTTGAGCAGGAAGGCGGCGACGCCCAAGAAGATCATCGGAGCCACGGTGGCCATCGTCTCGAGTCCAGCGAGCTCACCTTCCAGGATGGAGTTCGATATTTGATCCTTGCGTCCAAAAGCGCCGACGCCTCCGTAGGGCTCGAGCACCCGGTCGACCGCTGCGAGCACCGCATCCAGGGATGCTTCGGGTTGCAAGCGAATAGCCGCGTCGTTGAACGCATTGGTCATGTCGAAGGCTGCAGCCATCACGGATTGCCGCATCCAGAACACCGCGAACCGTTGCTCATCGCTGAAGATCCCCGTCGTCGGTGCCGGGAACACGTGCTCCGGCGACATGCCTACCCCGGTGATCCGTATCGGCCGGATGGTGCCGTTGATCACGACGGGGACGGTGTCGCCGACCTCGAGGCCGTGGCTGCGAACGAACGACTCGAGAACCAACGCGTCGTCCGGGCGCCCGGGCTCCGGCAATGAGCCGGCCACCACATGGATCTGATTGAGTCTCGGGGAACCATGGTCCGGGAGCGATACGACCAAGCCCGACGCAGGCTCCCGGAGGGTATCGATCGGCACCATGACCGCATCCGCGATACGAACGTCGACCTCAGAGACACCTTCGATCTCTTGCAGGTCGTCGGCCACGCTCATGGGCGCCCGCTTGAGTTGAGCAAAGACGTCGGCGAATCTCTGCCGCTCGTAATATGCGGATTTCGATGAGTCCAGCGAGGTCCACGTTCCCTGAAGCGTCACGTAGGCAGCGACGCCGGCGGCGACGACCAGCCCGATCGTGATCACTTGGCCCCGAAGCGTGGATAGGTCTCGCAGAAGCTTTCGGTCGACGACGTCCATTTGGCTACCAGCGGAGCTCGCTCGGTGAAATCCTCGACTCGCGATGGTCCACCGTGCTCACCTGGCCGTCCACCAGCTCGACCACGGTATTGGCCATCTGCGCGATCGGCGCGTTGTGAGTGATCACGGCCGTGGTCGTGCCCAACTCCCGGTTGACGCGTTCCAGAGTCTCGAGCACGAGAATGCCGGTTCGAAAGTCGAGCGCGCCAGTGGGCTCATCGCAGAGCAGCACGTCCGGCTGTTTGCAGACCGCGCGCGCGATCGCCACCCGCTGCTGTTCGCCTCCAGAGAGCTGGCTCGGGAAATGGTTCTTTCGGGGGCTCAGTCCGACGAGGTCGAGCGCCGCCTCGGGCTCCATCGGATCGTCAGCGATGTCTGCGACGAGCTGCACGTTCTCCTCTGCGGTGAGCGAAGGGATGAGATTGTAGAACTGGAAGACGAAACCCACGTGGGCCCTCCGGTACTCCGTCAGCTCGTCGTCGTCCGCATGAGTGAGTGTCTGACCTCGATACGTCACCAGGCCGGAGGTGGCCGTGTCGAGACCGCCTAGGATGTTGAGGAGCGTCGACTTTCCGCTACCCGATGCGCCCAAGAGGACCAGGAACTCGCCCGCGTGGAGCTCCATATCGACCCCGCGAAGGGCGTGCACTTCGACCTCGCCCATTTGGTAGACCTTGGTGAGATCCCGCGCGGACAGAACGACCTCCTCCGAAGGGCTCGGCATAGGAGCGAGCCTAGTGGACCGGCTACCGCGAGCCAAGACGGCGCTCGCGCGTCCAGGCGCTCGGGTGGCGGTCAAGATGCCGGCCATGGTCGCCCATCAGGCCTGGTCCGGGTTAGAGCGTATCGACGTCGATCGACTGAGAACCGGAAGGAAGGGTGATCAGCAAGCCGTCCTGACCGAGCAGCCAGCCATCGTTTCGAACCTCCTCCATGCCGCGTGTGAAGATGCGCTCGGCGACTCGGTTCGTCGGTGGCGGAGCCAGATGCGTCAGCACCAGAAGCTCCACTCCCGCGGCGTTGGCGGCCTCGGCAGCCTCGCGGGGTGAGGAGTGGTAGTCTCCGATGTCCGCCATGATCTTCGCCACCCGAGGCCGCCCGAGCTCTTCGGCGACCTCGCCGATCTTGGAAACGATGTGCTTGGCCTCGGCCTCATGCACCAAGACGTCGGCGCCTCGGGCGGCATCGACCAGCGCCCGGGTCGGCGAGGTGTCGCCGCTGATGACTACCGAGCGGCCACGATAGTCGAAGCGGTAGCCGTATGCGGGCCGAACCGGATCGTGTCGCACGGGGAAAGCTCGGATCCGGAGGTCGCCCAGCTCCAACACGATCGTCGGCCCTTCGCCATATCGGGGTTCGTCGATCGTCTCCGCCTTCATCGCCGAGGTTGCGATCGGCATGAAGCCCTCCCCGTGATGCGAGGTGCGGTATGCGCTGTCGAGCGCGTAGGCCTCGCTGAAGCCCGACACCACGCGGTCGACGCCAGGTGGGCCATAGACGCGAAGCGGAAGCACGCGTCCCATCGCCCAACTCTGCATGTTGAGCTCACCAAGGTCGCCGATGTGGTCGGAGTGAAAGTGCGTCAGCAATACCGCTCCGATTCGCGAGGCATCCGCTCCGAGGACTGCGAGACGATTGGCGGCACCCGGGCCGACGTCCACGACCCAGATGCGGTTCTCCGCGAATACGGCCACGCAGGCTTTCGCTCGGCTCGGGTCAGGCAACGGAGACCCTGTTCCGCAGAGGAGAACGCGCAGCGCATCGGGCTCGAGCAGCGCGTGTCGTTGCTCGGCGAGCTGGCGCTCGATCATCCGAGTGGCGATCGTGTCCGTCACCACGGGAACCTGAAGTGCTACGACGACTACGAGCGCGGCTCCGGCCATCGCAGCGATCAAACCGAGAACGAGCTTTCGCACAGCTCGGTTGTCCCACGAGTGAGTCGTCCGGGACAACGAACTTGCTGCTTCCCTTCGGCGACTGCGCTATCCTCCCGGCCGGAGGTCGTCGATGACGCTGCGAAACGCGGGTTGCTGGTTGTTGCTTTGTACGTTCCTGAGCCTGTCGGTGCCGCCAGGTCTGGCCAACGCCGAGGAGAGCGTTACGACCGAGCCCCCGCCCGTTTCGGTTACCCAGACTCCTCGCGCACCGTCGGCCGAGCCGTGCCCCAAGGGCAAGCGCGGGGGCGCGATCGGGGGCATCGTCATGGGCAGCATCTTCTGGTGGGTGCTTCCGATGTCCATTCCGGTGCTGATCACGCAAACCAAGAAGCTCAAAGCGCACAATCGGGCGAAGCTCGAACGGCGCTGTCAGTACGCGCCCTGAGAACCCGGCCGACTCTGCTTCTCGGCCCCGAGTCTGCTACCGTACCGGCTCGTCGGAGGTGTTGAATTGGAACGCGAGATTCGGGTAGGGCTCTGTGGCTGCGGGGTGATCGGTGAAGGCCTGGTCGCGGCTCTCACCGAGCACGCGTCCATCATCGAGGAGCGGACGGGGGCGCGTCTCAGGCTGACGGTCGCCGCCGACAAGGACACGGCGCGGCGGGAGGTCGTTCGGGCCATGGCCCCCGGCGTGACGCTTCTCGAGGATGCATTCGATGTGGTGCAGCGGGACGATGTCGACATCCTGGTCGAGCTCATTGGCGGAGTCGAGGTCGCCGATCGTCTGGTACGCGCAGCGCTGCAGGCCAAGAAACACGTCGTCACTGCAAACAAGGCGCTTTTGGCGAAGCGAGGCGAGCAGCTCTTCGCGCTCGCCGAAGCCAACGGCTGCGACCTCTACTTCGAAGCCGCGGTCGCCGGGGCGATTCCCGTCATTCGCGTGATTCGGGAGTCCCTGGCATCCGACCGGATCCACTCGATCCGCGGCATCATCAACGGGACCAGCAACTACGTGCTGACCCGGATGGCCAACGACGGAGCCGCGTTCTCGGATGCTCTGCGGGCGGCGCAGCAGGCCGGGTTTGCCGAGGCCGATCCGACGCTCGACATCACCGGAGGGGACGCCGGACACAAGCTCGCGATCCTCGCAGGCCTCGCGTTCGGGGCCCGGGTTTCGCCAGAGGACATACCGACCGAGGGCATCGACTCTGTGGATCCGCGCGACATTCGATACGCGCAGAAATTCGGATACGCGATCCGTCCGCTTGCGATCGCCGAGCGAGTCGCCGACGAGGCTTTGGATCTTCGTGTCCATCCCGCGCTCGTCCCAGCGGGTCACCCGTTGGCTCACGTCGAAGGAGCGCTCAACGCGGTGGCGATCGAAAGCGCGATGGTCGGGCCCAGCTTCCTCTCCGGCCCAGGCGCCGGGGCGGGGCCGACCGCCACGAGCGTCGCCGGCGACATCATGGACATCGCGAAGAACGCCCTCGCTTCTGCCCCGGTTCGGACTCGAAGCCTCGCAGCCGACGGAGCGCTGACGATTCAGCCGATCCAAGACCTTCGTTCGCGTTACTATCTGCGCTTCTCGGTCCGCGATCAATCGGGCGTCCTCGCTGCGCTTTCCGGGGCCCTTGGAGACGCAGGGATCTCGATCGATCAGATGGTCCAGGATCACGAGTCCGGCGATGAAGGGACCGCGTCGATCGCGCTATTGACGCACGAGGCTCGAGAGGGCGACGTGCGCCATTCCCTCGCCGCGATCGACAGCACGCACTTGACGACGGCGCCCACGCATCTCATCCGGATCGTCGAGTAGACGGCTGTGTGCCGGCTCTATCTGCCGGCCATCTGTTCGACGATCTCTTTCAGTCGTTTGAGGGACCTCTTGATGTTGAGGTCGTTTCGTCGAACGGTAGCGCTCTCCGCCAGCCTCCCGAGCACGAAGAACGGAATGGTGTATTCGACATCGATGGTGAGCTTGGTTCCCTCCGCGGTATCCTCGCAGCGGTGGGTCCAAAGGCTGTGGATCGTTCCGATCCCTTGGTGACAGGCTCCCACGTCCTGTGCGTAGTCTACGACCACGCTCTGTCCGCGCAGCGATAGACCCGCCATCTTGAAGGTCCAATCGTACTGTTGGCCTTCGCCGGCGCCGCGGACGTTGCGGATCTCTTCGATACCGATCATCCAGTCCGAGAGGGTCCGGGGATCGTTGACGTACTCGAACACCTGGGCTCGGGGCGCGTCGACGACGATGCTGTTGCTATGCGATGCCATCGGAGCCCGCACCTCCAAGGCTGGAACTCTTAGCTGCCGCTCGGCGATTTGCCAAGAGCGCCTCGCTCAACGGTTCTTCGGCCGGGCGAGAATGAAGGTCGAGTACTCGTGATCGTAGCCGGCCGAGGCCCTCACACCCCGGCTCAGGCGCCATGCGAGCTCACGCTCGCTCACCGAGTCCGGCTTGCCGAGCAACTCCTGGGCAGTCTGCCAGAGGCCCTCGATGTCTTCGGCCGTTGCGGGGTACGCGATCATCGCCCAGGTCACCACGTCTTCGGTGTAGGAGATGGCGAGCAGGCTCCGCCCTCGTTCGCACGTCGAGATCCCGTCACCCTCGATCAACTTCCCCGTTAATCGAAGGCAGGCCTTCTCGAAGCTCGACGCGGGCGAGCTCAACAGCGTCGCTGTCATCTCGACCTGATTGCGGTACTCGTCCGCCAAGGCCGACCCTGCGACGAACAGTCCAAACAAGAACACCCCCACCCGCACACCAGCAGTCTAAAGGGGACAGGCTCCCCAACCAAACAAGCAGCCATTCCAGGTACTTACAGACCCAACTGCGAATTCTCTCGCCCGCGCCGTCAACCCCCGCCCTACCAAGTCGGTCCGCCGGTCTGTGCTCCGCCATGTTATCGTGGACGGGCGATGGTGGGCGCAGGTCACGGACAATGTGAGCGGCATCAGCTGCCGCTCGATGCACGAGGCGAATGTGAGCTCTGCCGGCTGAGCGCGATGCCGTCGAAGCCGCCGGGGCCCCGGGCGGCGCCCTGGATCCTGATCGCCGCCGCGTTCCTGCTCGTTGCGGGAGGAATCTACGGATTGACCCGGGCGATGGATGCCGAGGAGCCTCCGCCTCGGGGCGTTCAAACCTCTGTTTCGAGCTCACCGGTTCCGGACGCGACTCGACCCCCCCGGCCCGCTACGGCGCCGGCCACCGAGCAGCCCGCGCGCGAGGTTCCGGTACCGCCGGCGCCCGAGGCCCGAAAGCGATCGGACATCAGCACTGCCCCACCGCCCCCAGCTCCCAGCACGGTGACCGAGGCGAAGACGTTCACCGAGGCCGAGGCGAAAGCCGCATTGAGCGAAGTCCGCATCGAGATGTACGCCACCAGCTGGTGCGGATCATGTCGCCGGGCGCGCGAGTACATGGACTTCAATGCGATTCCGTACACCGAATACGACATCGACTCCGATCCCGAGGCCAAGGCCCGACTCTCGATGATCAATCCGCGGAAGAGCATCCCGACCTTCCAAATCGACGACATCGTCCAGGTCGGCTTCTCAGCCGACAACTTCGAGCACCGGCTCAACGAAGCGGTCCGAGCACGCCTCTACCGCTAGTTCGAGGCTCTCGGAAACCAGGGGACCATCGCACTCACCTCATCGACGACTTCGCGGTAATGCGGTCGGCGGTCGAGGGAGCGGATATCCATCAGCCAGCAGCTGAACCGGAAGAACAGTGCCATGGCGATGGGGCCTGCGAAGACGAACGCTCGATTTGCCTCGACCAGACCCGCGCCCACGGAGAACGGAATCATGGAGAGCCAGAAGAGCACCTCGCCGAAGTAGTTGGGATGGCGTGAATACCTCCACAATCCAGTTCGAATCGCCCCTCCCTTGGCATAAGCATCGGTCTCCCGGTACTTCCGAAGCTGCTCATCGGCGATCAGCTCGATTGCGACAGCGATGAGCGCGCCCGCTACGCCCAACACGTCCCAGATTCCGAACGGGGCCTGGGTTCTCGGATCGCCGATCAGGACCAGAGCTGCCGGTGCAAAGGCAAAGTACACGAGAACCGTCGGAAACAGATGCATCCCCAGCAGGGAGTTGAGCCAGTACGGCACCGGGGCGCTTCTCATGGCCTCGTAGCGCCAGTCCTCGTGAACCAGACCGGTTTGCCAACCGCTCCAGGCGTACATGACGTGATATCGAATCCCCCAGAGCCATAGGCAGACGACAATCGCAGCCTGCCGGACGCTCCAGTCGCCAAACAGCCCTCCGCCACCGCTCGCCTTCAGTGCGAGCGCGAGAATCGGTGGGGCGATCACCCAGTACGGGTCGTAGATCGACGAGTTGTCGTTGGCGATCGAGAATACCCAAATCACCGCCGTCGCCAGACAGGTCACCGCGAAGCCCGTCCAGAAAGGGTCTTCGATCCAGCCTTGGTCAACAATCAGCCACCAGGATGCGACACCCGCAGCGAACGCAGTCAGGTAGGCGAGATAGCACTGTGCCGCTGTGACCGGACGATGTGGCGGAGGGTCAACGACCGGCTTCGTGTTCGTGTCCTCGCTCACTCAGCCACGTAGTATCAACAGCCGTCCGCGTCTGGCAAGAGGCTCAGCGCTTGGGCGGGGCGAACAAGGCGGTCCCGAACCCGTTGTTGAACCGAATGCCGACGCTCACTTCGTCGGTCCACTCGGCATTCTTCGAGACCGTCCCGGACCAGTCCGATGCGGAGTAGCGGCGTTTCACCGGCAGTAAAACGCCATCGACTCGCTCGTATTCGACCTTCATCAGAAACGGGTCGGTCTTTGCGAAGTCGAGTACCGTGAACAGAAACTGGTCGACGCGCCAGGTACGCGGATTGATGTAGAGAACGTAGGTGTCCGATACGTCGCCTACGCCCGCGTCGAACGACAGCTTCACCAAGTGGTAGTCTTGGCCGTCGACGTTTCGGCGTCCTTCATAGCGGTACTGGATGCCCGAATCGAGGAGCTTAAACGTCATCGCGAACCAGTAGAAGTTCGTCTTTCGGAGGAAGTCCGCCATTGCCAGGCTCTGGGCGTCGCTGCTTCTTTTCCCCGCGATTGTCTGCCAACTCGACTTGCCGTCATAGCCCTGCACGATCGGTCCGCGCACCGCGGGGCCGACTCCTTCGTGGATCTCGTACCGAGCCCAGGATTTCTCGCCGTCGAAAAGGTAGCGCTCCACCGACAGGTCGACGGCGCCCGTGCCCGCGCGACGATAGAGGTACGTGTATTCGACGTCTCTCTTTTTTCGCAGTGCATCTGCGCCGCCTGCCTCCGCGACCACCTTCGCGACGAGGTCCTTTGGGTCCTCGCCTTCTGCGTGCCCCGTCGCGGGCAACCCGAGCAGCATGCACAGCGCGAGAATTTGGAATCGAGATTCGAGCTGCATCATCGGCGTTGATTCCCTGCCAGGGAGGCGAGCAGCTCGCTGCGCTTCACGACTTCCGCGCTCGGAGTGTCGGGGAAGCTCTCCGAGAGCAGCCAGCGGCAGAAGATCAGGCCCTCCGAGTGGCCCGCGGTTCCAACCGAGTTCCGGATCCCAAGATCTTCTTTCGAAAGATATACGGTCCAGGAGCCGTCTTCGTTCGGCTCTATCTGCTTGGAGTTGAGCGACACCCTGTGAAAGCGATAGTCATCCGATTGCATGTAAGGGTTCCAGGTCTGGACGCCCCAGTAGCAGCACTTGGGAGAACGTCCTCGGATCACGAGCACCTCCTCGTCCGCCAGCTCGTACTGCGCCACCGCGTAGATGTTGTCGGGCGTGCCCCATCCCATACCGTCTGGTTCGAAGGTGAATGGCTCCCCCATCACGTTTGGTTCTTCGGACTTTGCCAGAGGCACGATCGCGCAGGTTTGACCGACGAAGTTCGTCACCGCACGGATCTTGTCGGCGAGCTCTTGGTCGGAGATGGGACCAGGTGGGGGAACAGCGGCCCTATTCTCGATGTGCAGCTCGGCGATCCGATCCGAGTTGCGGTCGAAGTAGTACTCGCGCGTGATCAGGCAGACACTGCGTGGACCCACGGTGAAGTGGTTCGCCTCATCGGGCTCGTCTGGACCGACGAAGAGCTCGAATGAGCCGTCCTCGTCGAAATCGACCTCGGTATGGTTGACGTTCAGCGCGATGCTATCGGACCAAGAGCCGTCCGGATCGCCTCCATAGAAGCAGAAGCTCAAGAAGCAGGCGTCACCCCGGTTGCCCCAGATTCGGTAACGCTGGTCGCCGCGAGTCTGGGTGAAGTAGTAGATCGAGTCGGTGTTGTCCCCGAGCATCTTCTTCTGGGGCATCGCGCACGGAACGAAGGCGGGTCGCAGCGGGTCGCTCTCCATGTAGAGGTCGAATCCGTAGCTCAGGAGATGCGCCGTGTGCCGATAGCCTTCGAGCTGCGCCTGTGGACCGAGCCCCTTGAAGTCGTCGAGAAAGGTGTCGGGCAGCTCGCGGAGCAAGTCCAAGAGCGCCATGTACGCTTCGTGGGTCTGAGTCATCCTGGGGTTCTTGCGGGTTCGGGTTACGTCGTAGGTTCCGGGTTCGTTCGCCCGAGAATGCTCTGAGTGCGCGCTCGAAGGCGCTCGTCACTCTTGCCCTCTTTCGACAGGATCCAGAACTGGTCGTTTCGGATCCCTTCGATCGCCATCTCGGCGACCTCTGCCGGCTCGGTCAGCTTGAACTCCACGCCGGCACTCTCGGCGAGAGCCTTCATGTCGACGTAGGTCGACGGCGCCTGGCCTTCGACGCGGAACTCTTTCGGGCGCACGCGGTCGGAGTTCAGGATGTTCGTGTTGACCAGGTGCGGTCCTGGGAAGAGCACGTGAGCCTTGAGCTTTGCACCCTCCATCAGGAACTGAAATCTCAGGACCTCGGAGAGACTCGTGACGGCTGCTTTGGACGAGGCGTACACCGGAGTCGTCGGCAGTGATGCGATGCCGCCGTTGCCGGACGAGGTGTTGATGACGTGCCCCTCTTCGCCGTGCTCCAGCATCGTCGGGACGAAAGCGCGGATTCCGTTGGTCACGCCGAACACATTGACGGCGTAGGTCCACTTCCAGTCCCGGTCCGGGATCGTCCAGATACGGCGCTTGGCCTCCTTGATTCCAACACCTGCGTTGTTGAAGAGGAGGTGGACGTTGCCGTAGCGGGCGAACACCTCGCTCGCGAGCGAATCCACCGAGCGCGCGCTGGTGACGTCGACGGGCACGCCGTCCACCTCGAGGCCCTGGCGAGACAGCTCGTCTCTCGTGGTCTCGAGCGACTCCGAGTCGACGTCGGCGATGACGACTTTGGCGCCATGTGTAGCGAGCTTGACCGCGATCGCTCGCCCCACCCCGCTCGCCCCGCCCGTCACCACGGCCACTTTGCCGTCGAAGCTCTTCATGCGCGACCGTCCTCAGAGGCCAACGGAACGTCGATGCCCTCTTGGGGCTCGTCGTATCGCTGAACGATGAATGGCTCGAGCCACTCGCCGGGAACCGATCTCAGCACCTCCCCGCGTGTTCTTGAAGCACCCTCGGCGAGCTCCATCCGGATGAGCCTCTTGACCGGCACGTCGATCAATGGATCGCGAGGCGACTCTCGTAGGATGATCCGAGCGTCCTCGACGCGTCGAACACTCCTGTAGTCCCGCTCCCAGGGCAGCATTGTCAGGAGCACTTCGCCGTCGAACCCACCGTGCTTGTTGCCCTCGGGT
>CBDUCC010000107.1:0-10618 GCA_965365555.1 uncultured Myxococcales bacterium
CGGAGGACAACCAATGTACGACAACTTGCTGTACATCTCGGCCAGCACGTCGGCCGCGTTGGCGGTGACTGCGCCCCTGGAAAGCACATCACTCAGAGCTCCGCCACTATCGCCAAGCGCGCCAAGGAGCATCGCCTCGGCCTGCGCCGAAGCTTCTTGCGCGATGCGGGCGCGACCCTCCGTGGTGGCCTCGGCCGCTCGCGGTGGGCCTTCGGCCTCGGCCTTCTTAGGCTCTTCCTCGCGCTCCTCGCCCTCCTCGGCCTCTTCTTCCGTCTTCTCTTCCCCCTCGCGCGCCTCGGCCTCTTCTTCGACGATGGGCGGCTCGATCGGCGCCTCGAACACCAGGCGCGCGAGAGTCTCCGGCACCTCCTGTGCGCTTTGGTCGATCTCCCAATCGGCGTTCTCCATGTAGATGATGAAGCCGAAGAACACCATGTAGGAGAAGATCACCCAGGTGGTGAACGTCCAGTCGATGTTCTTGATCAGGCCACGCTGCACCGCCGCTGGGAGCTGCGGCTTGGGCGTGATCGGCGGCGCCGCCACGAACTCGAAGAACACGGTGAAGTCGCCGATGCGGATGTTGCCACGGGACGTGTCGGCGAGCTTGATCTGATAGTGCGTCCCGGCATCGCGTGCGGCTCCGCTCTCGCGAAGATGGTCGAGCTTCTGAACCCCGCCTGGGAGCGCGACCTTGCCTCGCATCTCGTTCGTGAAATTGAGGATGTAGTCGTCCCCGACGAGTTGAAACAGCTCGAAGCGGGATTCCAGCTTGGCGGGCATCGTGCCCGACTTGATGATCAGGTGGTTCTTGGCTGCGGTGCCGATGGACACGGTCTCGCGACGGCGCACGATTCGCTCCTCGACGATCTTCTTGTCTCGGAACAGGCCCACTCGGAGCACCTTTGGCCCTGTGGGCTTCCTCGGCGCGAGCTCCATCGCCATCGTCATTCGACCGGGGCGGTTCGACTCACCTGGGGTCTGCGCTTGCGCCATCAGAACGGTTCCCTCTGAACGGTCTTCACCATCTCGCGAAGAAAGCTCGTACGCAGCTCCAGAACCTCGTAGCCCAGGTTCGAGCGGTTGAGGATGTAGAAGGCGTTTGGTTTCTGAACGCGACCCTCGATGACGATCTCTTCGAGCTGAATCACTCGAGGCTGACGCTTCTTCGCCTCCTGGGCTTCACCGCCTCCTGGCGATCCGAGCAAAACGCAGGCAGTGACCCAGAGAATCGATGCATACCGCTTCATGAGCTACTCCCCTCCTCTCGTTCGAGCCGACGCCGCGTACGTTGGATCAGCCGGTCCAAGTCGCGAAGATACTCTGCAGACTGGTCCGATTTCGACAAACGTGCACCCATTTCCGCGCGGTACGTCTTGAACTCCTCGACCGCCTTCTCGTACGCGCTCAACTCGTCGAGTCCCGGAAAATCGCCGGCCGATGTGAGAAACAGCAAGCCCAGGCCGTAGTGTGCCTCGGGAAGCTTGTCTTGCAGTGAAAGCGCCTTGCGATACGCGGTTTGGGCGTCGGTCCACTGTTCGGTGGCTCGGTACGCATCGCCGAGGTTCACGTAAACGGCAGGCAGCGTCGGAACGAGCTTCTCGGTGGCCTGGAACTGCTCGAGGGCGCCCTGGTAGTTGCCGCCAGCCAGGAGCTGGATTCCCAGGGCCATTCTCGCTTCCGCGTAGTCCGGGCGAAGCTCAATGGCCCTCTCATATGCCGCCATGGCATCTCGGAGTCGCCCTGGCTCGGCCTTGAGTCGTTCGCCTTCCAAGAAATGAAGCTCGGCGGCCTCCGGATCGACCTCCAACGCTTGCTCGAGGATCGACTCGGCCAGCTCGTCGCGGCCCTGAGCCTGGCTGGCCTTGATCAGAGCGATCAGCGCGGGAACGAAACGTTCGTCGCACTTGAGAGCACGTCGGGCGGCCATCCATGCTTCATCGAAGCGCCTCACCTCCACCAAGAGCTCGGCGTAGAGCGCCAAGATATCGAGGTTGGTGCGATACTGGTTGGCGATCGGCTCCACCACGGCGAGCGCCTCCTGGGTCCTCCTGCGTCGAAGGCTGATCGTCGCGATGCCGCGCGCGGCCGGCGCGTAGTCGGGCACGATGCCCAGGGCGCGTCTGTACTCGCGAAGAGCGCCCGTCTCGTCTCCGCTCCGATCTGCGAGCACACCCAGGTTGTAGATCGCCGGGTACGCGTTCGAGTCGCGGCTTAGAGCACTTTCGAACTCTCGCTTCGCTTCGGCGTCATCACCCGATGCGGCCGCCTGGAGGCCTCTGCCAATGTCCCGCTGTGCCTTCGAGGCGATCGGCGGAGGATCGGGGTGCTTGCATTGCTCGGCCTGCGTGGCGCCCCAGGGGCTCGGCGGCTCCGAGCCACCGGCTGCGTCGCCGGCTGCGAGGTCCGGCGTTTCCCCGGAATCGAAGGTTTCGCCGCCGGAGCTGGTCTCCGCGCTCGGCGTCTTCGCAGATTCCCCCTGGCAGCCGTACATCGCCGCGAACAGGGCCAGGAACCAAGCTGCCTTGCGCCATGCCATCATGGACTCTCCTCGCTCAGGGCAGGTGGTGCGACACCGGGTCGAATCTCGAGCGGTTTGCCTCGCGGCGAGCGCGCGAACTCCCCGGGCGTGTAGCCTTCGAAGGTGTCATCGCGGGCCTGAGCCTCGGCGATGCATTCGGCGATTCGCTCGTCACCGTACGCCTGAAGCCGATCGATCGCGATTCGCGTGTATTCCGTATCGAAGCTACCGGCCCTTCCGGCACGGGCTGCGAGCGCGTAGCGAGCGACCGCGAAACACTCTACCGGGCGCACCTTGGTGTCGAGCACTTGCCGAACCTTGTCCTCGAAATCGAGGCGATACTCCTCTCGCTCGTATTCGTCGGCCCTCCGGAGAGCGCGTTGAAGGTCGGCAGGGAGAACGATCGGGGTGTCGAGGATCGCCCGTGCCAACGTTTCATAGGTGCGCCCCTGGCGCACGTACGCAGCGATCGTCCAGCGAGGCCGCCGGTAGGGGAAGACCGTCTCGTAGCCGTCGGCGATCTCCAAAGCGCGCTGCGAGCCCGCATCGATCTGCTTCGTGACCGTACCGACGTACGCCTCGACGCTCTTCGGTCGCCCGGGCTTGATCGCGAAGCGCTCGAAGCCTTCGATCTTTTCGTCGACGAGTATGAAGCGCGCTTCGGCAGCGTAGCCGGCCGCGAGCGAGCCGGCAGGCTGACCGGTCTCGCCGAACGACTTCGTCACGCCGCCGAGAGCCGCGCGATACTCCGCCGAACGGCCCTTGGCCTCGAGGGACTGCGCGATCCGCCAATGTGCTTGCACGACGAGCTCGCCGGCCTCGCCATCGTTGTTGTAGACCCGAATGAAGTCACGCATCCCGCCGATCGCTTCGGTGTACCGCCGCTGCTTGTATGCCATCTCGGCGATTCGGTAGAGGGCGTTTCTCTTCGTCGCTGGGTCGTCGACCGTCTCGTACACCCGACGGTAGTACCGGGTCGCCTCTTCGTAGCGCTGCAGCTGCTCGAGGAGGATGGCGGTGTTGACGAGGGCGTCGGAGCGCTTTCTCTGAACCTCCGGGTCGGTCGATGTCGCGAATCGGGGCGAGTCCGCGAGGACGCGGTAATTGTCCACGGCACGGTCGAAATCGAAGTTTCGGCTGGCCGTGTACGCAAGCTTGAAGTGGGCATTGGCCAGGATGGCATCGAGGCTGCGCTGCTCTTCGGCATCTTCGGCTTCGAGTGGGCCGACGTCATCGATGATGCGCTGGTAGAGTTGGGCAGCCGAATCGAATCGGTTGGTGGCTTCGAGCGCAAGCGCTGCGTACTCGAGCGCGATCGGTGCCTGCTTGTCAGTCGGGTTCGAGTTGACCGCCGCCAACAGCATCGTCGCCGACTGTTCGTACAGTGCGACACGCTCCGCTCCGCTCGCCTGCCCGGCTTGCTTGTACACGTCGAGCGCGTCCTGATAGACGAGTGCGTTGAGGTCGGCGCCGGCGCGGCAGATCGGCTTTTCGCGGTTGGCCGGCCGCGTGCAGTCGATCTCGGTAGCCTCCGCCGAGAAGGTGCAGCCGCGCTCCTGGATATCGGTTGCGAGCCGGCGTATCTCCTCGTTGTCATCGGTGGCCATCGCCATGGCGCGCAGGTTCTCCCAGGCGATCTGGCCCGTCACGTCCGCTTCTTGGCCCGAGCAACGGTCCTCGTAGATTCGCGCGAACCTGGACTCGGCCTCCGGCCAGTAGCCATACCAGTAGAGCAGCAGTGCGTTGTTGTAGTCGTATGCGGCCCGCACACCTTCGGTATCGCGCGACTCGGAGACCCGCCTGAGGTAGATCTCACGGGCGCGGGCGAGACGCTGCACGGTCTCCGGCATCGCGACAGGGTTCACCTGCAGAGGGTCCCCGGCAGGAGCCGGTGGCTCCTCGCGGACCACCAGACGGCCCTCCTCGATGTCACGGTCGGCGATTCGTTTCAGAGACTCGACGACGCGCCGAGCCGATTCGGCCAGATACCGATCGTCGACGTTCGAGTCGCGAACTTCTGCGTACTCGGTGGCAGCCTGTTCATAGCTATTCGACCAGTAGAGCGCGTCGGCCAGGTTGTAGTGAAGCTCGTACCCCTGCGGGTTGTTCGGATAGCGCTCGAGGTAACCGCGGTAGGCGGTGGCCGCGAGGGCGTACTCCTCCTGCGCATCCCGACAGAGCCGAACGTCACGCTCCTGCACACACTGCTGCCGTATCTGTTGTGCGCGCTGATGATGGTAGAGAGCCGTCACGATCAGTGAGTTTTCGGCCAACTGCTCGGCCCTGCGCTGCTCCTCGGGGTGGTCCATGTTGGCATTCCACCACTCGCTACCTTGCGCGTAGGCCGCGAGCTCCGTCCGCGTTTCAATCGCCCGGTCGAACTCGTTGTGCATCTGGTGGGCCAGCGCGATTTGGTCGAGGGTCTCGGGGATTCGATGGTGTCGGGGCCACTTGGAAACGGCGAGCCGCCATGCGGCGATTGCCTCCGGGTACTTCGCCTCGTCGAAGTAGACCTGCCCGAGCTGGAAGTAGACTTCCGGCGTCCACTCCTGGCGCTGCGGCAAGAGGTTGGGATCCTGAATCCGCTCGAGACCCGTGCGTTGCCCCTCGGTCGCATCAGGAACCTGATTCTCGTTCCAATCGTCGTAAGCGAACGCGATACCCAAATACTCGATTGCTTCGGGTCGAAGCTCGGAGCCGGCCTTGCCGGTCTTGCGCCGCGCTTCGTCCGACCACTGCACCAGCATGCCGAAACGCTTGATCGCCTCGGGGTAGCGGCTTGCTCGGTAGTAGGCCCAAGCGACCTTGTAGAGGGCGAGATTGTAGTTGCGGTCGTCTGGGTTCTCGAGAATGCGGTCGTACGCGGCGATGGACAGCTCGATCGAATTCTGGGCACCGAAGTCATCGAAGTGGAACTCGCCGATCCGGAACCAGGTCTCGCTTACGAAGCGTGCGTCTGCGGAGAATGGCTTGCAGTTGGCGTAGGGATCGACGAACTGCCCCTCGACCGAGGCCCCAAGCGGCCGACCATCGAGAGAGAGAGCGGGGTACCGCTCGAGCTCGGCCCGGGAAACGTTTGGCGGGGGCGGTCGCCACTCCGGATCGTAGCGGTGCTTGTTCGCGCAGACCAGAGCGAGCCATGCGGCCACCGCCTCCTCGGGGCGTCCCATTTCGTTGAGGGTGTATCCAATCAGGTAGTAGACGCCATCGGAGCGTTCATAGCCGGGGAAGCGGGCAGCGAGCGACTTATAGAGCTCGATCGTGGGCGTGAAGTCTGGTGAGGTCGGCAGACTGTCCTCGGCCGTCAGGTTTCCCGCCTCCCGCAATGCCTGTGCATCGTCGTACAGCTTCTGGAAGTCCATCGCGCTTCGCTCGAAGTAGAGCTCGCCCAGTCGAAACATCGCGTCGGGGGTATAGTTGGGCTGGTTTGGATAGCGGGCGATGAACTCCTCGAAGACCTGGATCGACGAGTCTCGGGCTTCGTTGAACGCGCGCTCCTCGGCTTCGAGTTGCTCACCGTACCAGCGATCACGGTCTCGGCGTTGCTGCAGGTACTCCCGTCGAACGAGCGAGGTTACCGTCGAGCGAAACGTCTCACCGCTCTCCTTGAAGCGCTCTACCTCTTCCTCGAGCTGACGAAGGGCTTCGATCTGTGAATCGGTGGGGCCCGGACGCTCGTCGACGCCACGCTTCTGGGTATCTTGAAGAAAGGAAGGCAGGCTGACATCCGTGGCCCCATCCCAGGGCGCAGGCTCTGCTTCGGCGCCCGGCTGCGTATCTTGCGCGCCTGCCGGCGGTGCGTCGACGCCGATCGCACAGACAGCGAGGCAAAGCGAAAACGCGATGGAAAACCGGTGCATCACGGCCCCTCGCCCTTGCCTTCGTCCATCACGTCACGAAACTCGTCGTCCAGCGCTTGAAGCTCGCGCGCACGCTCGCGCGTCAGCGCATCGATGCGAAGTCGATGATCTTCGCGGCGCGCCCAGGCCACGTCGATCCTTCCGACGTCCGCCCGCAACACGAGGTCGTGGAATCGGTCGTGAATGCGGTTGAAGTTCAGGTAGGTCACGGCACCGACGACGTCGACGGCCTCGCCTTCGAGGGCGCGAAGCGACGCACGGTAACGGGCGAGATTGACCGTCTCTTCATCGACGACTGCCATCATGTTGGCGATACGCGTGTCCACGATCCTGGTTATCTCGGCATCCCGTGCATCGAGCTTCTGTTCGAGCGTGGCGATGCGCCGGTAGCTCCCCTCGTACGAAGCGCCGGCGGAGCCGGCGAGTTGGCGTTCCCGTTGGACGGTCGCGTTGAAGCTCGCTCGCTGTTGATCGTCTGCGCGGTACCGGTCGTCCCCGGCACCTACGTGGAGTCGACCGACCTCGAGCGCACGGCGAATCGAATCGAGCTCTTCCTGATACCGAGCGATATCCGCCTCGTGTGCGGCCAGCTCCGACTGGATTTGCTCGGGGTCGACCTTGGCGGGGTCGAGTGTGGGGATCGACGTTCGCGATGCGACGATCCGCGCCTCGAGTCCGAGGAGCTCCACCCGAAGGTCGTTCAGCTTGCCTTCTGCCTCCCGGTATTCCTGAAGCATGCCGAGGTCGCGGTCGATGAAGTCCTCGGTGTCGACCGGCATTCGTTCCAGTCGCGCCTGGAGCTCGCGGCGGTCGGTTCGCACTTGCTCGACCTCCCGGCTACCGGCGCCGAGCAGCTGCGCCTCGGCCTCGATCCAGCTTCCGCGCGTGCGGGCGGCTCGATTTCGAAGTGCGGTCACTCGCTCGAGTTGCCGGCGCAGGTCCGAGAAGACGGTGACCCGGTTTGGCGCGGCGAGCACGCCGCTGATCCGGGAGGCCAGCTCGTCGGTCTCGTCCACCAGCTTCTTGGCTTCGCTGAGGTCGGCGAGCAATTCGAGCGCGCGTTCGTGATCCGCCTCGAGCTCCATCCAACGCTGCGCATCCCGCGGAAGGAAGTCTTCCAGGTCGAAGTTGTCCAGGTTTTCGCGGACAACCTCTCGAAAGTACGCATGAAGATCGGGGTGCTCGAGGCGCTGCCGCTCCAGCTCGTCCCGAATGGGCCCGAAGTTCTCTCGAACCTCGTCGAAGACGACCTCGGCTTCGTCGTACCGACCGACCCGGGCAAGCAGATCACCCCGGAGGATCTTCCCGTCGGCATTCAAGGCGCTATCCGGAGCAGCCACGGCCAACAACTCGAGAGAGCGTTCGGCTTGTACGGCGTCGCCGAGTCGAATGTAGGTCCAGGCGAGCTCGTAGAGCGCGTGATCGAGCTCCGCGGAGGTCTCCGGGACCGCTCGATACGACTCGATCGCCTGCTCGAGCTGTTCGGTTTCGTAGTAGAGCCTGCCGAGCGCGAGATAGGTCAGCTCCACCACCTGGGTATCCGCTTCGTTCGATGGGGTCAGCGCAAGAACCGCCATGAAGGCGGCAATCGCATCATCGTACTCTGCGCGAAGGGTGTGGATCGTTCCCACGAAATATCGAGAACGAAGCGAGAACTCGGTCCCGTCCGGCACCGCCACGAAGCCCCGGCGGGCAGCCTCGAGACGCCTCTGGTCGATTCCACGAATCGCTGCGTTGGGCGGAGCGTCTCGGACCGCGTCGATGGAGACCGCTCGGCTATAGAGGTACTTCGCCCGGTAATAGGCGGTGGTGACCGTCAACGAGGTCGATGGGATCGCTTCGAGCTTTGCGAAATAGCTATCGATATCCTCGAAGTCCTGGGTGTGAATCGCGATCTGGATCAGCCGGCTGATCGAGGGTTGAAGGAAGGGCTCGAATGCGGCCTAGTTGCCCCGGTCGATGACGGCGGCGTAGCGCTTCCGGGCCCCCAGGTAGTCGCCGGCCAGAAACAAAGACTCCCCGAGAAGGAAAAGGGCCTCCGGGTATGCGCGATGCTTCGGATAGTGGTCCACGATGTCGGTGAACAGGATCGCCGCCCGCAGATAGTCCTCGAGACGGAGGTAGAGCTCCCCATCGGTGAGTCGCTCTTCGACGAAGGTATCGCTGGTGCGGTCGCTGGAGCTCACCGGTTGCAGCATCAAGCGTTCGGCATCGGACTCGAGCTCGGAAAGCTCGCGCTCCGCTAGGGCGGCGTCCTGCCCCTGCGCGACCCGCGGCAGGGGCACCAGTACGAAGGCAGCCAGCGCAAGCGCCAGCGGGCCATCGATCCTACGCCGCCTTCCAGGTGTCGGTGTGGGCGGCGATTTGGTCGCCCCACGAAGGTGCATTACTGGTCGCCCTCACCACTCAGTTCGGGTCGAGTCTGACGCTCGACGCGTTCGATGTAGCGTACCGCCGGCCGTTCTTCGAGCGGCGTCGTCGGCCCTCCCTTTTCGTATCCGACGACATGAAGCGTCGATATGCGTCCTTCGGGAACGGCGAACGTATAGGTGGAGCGAACCTTGAAACGATACCCCTGGAGATAGGCGAAGACGCCGTACCCGTGACCGCGGTACTCCAGGTTGACCGTCAAGGTGTGCTCGCCTGGGACGATGCTCCCGTTGTAGACCTGGAACTCTTCTTGGTCGCCGAGCGTCCCTTCCTCGTCGGCCTTGGTGAAGATCGGAGCGCCGTCGAGTGCGTAAACCACGCGCACTAGCTTGTACGAATCCGACATGCGGTTCTCGTGGACGATCACCGCCTGGCCTCCACCGACCACGCCTTCGAGGACGGTCTCGGCGAGCAAGGAGAGGCGCGCCTTGGAACGGAAAATCTGCTCTTTCAGCTCGTTGACCCGCTGCTCGAGATCGCGGAGTCGAACGGCGTACGTGCCTGGGTCCATGCCAGCGGGAGCCGGCGTCGCCGAAGCGCTCGGGGTCTCCGTCGATGGTGGATCCGCGCCCTGCGCATCTGCGCCGGACGATAGGAGGCCTCCGCTGAGCCAAATGGACGTTGCCAGGACTGAGAGCGCAATGGTTCTGCGCATCGGGATTCCCCTCTAAGTAGGCACCATCTGAGGCGAAATTGCCCCTCGGTGGTCCCGGGGCTTATACCGCAGCGAAAGCGCAGCGGTCAATCTGGCCAGGGGTAGATTGCGCCGTCTTTGCTCGGGAGACGAGTGCGCGATTGTGCTTCACTTGCTCCGGCACGATCGGTTAGATCCTCGCGGGCCCTGAGACGTCGATCGACGAGTGGCGATCCGACGAGCATCCGAGCGGCCTGAGGCGGGGAATTTTGACCGATCGGTCCGACGAGAGGCTGCTGTCCGCGTACCGCAAGGGCGACATCGAGGCTTTCGAGACGCTGCTGAGCCGGTACAGAATCCCGCTTTTCAACGTGGTGCTCCGCTCCGTCCGCGATCGTGGTCGGGCCGAGGAGATCTACCAGGATGTCTGGACGCGGGTGATCGAGCGTGCCGGAGATTTCCGAGGAGATGCGAAGTTCTCGACCTGGCTGTACGCCATCGCACGCAACCAGTGCATCGACCATCAGCGCAAGATGAAGTTTCGGAGCCATGCGTCGTTGGACACGACGCGGGAGCCGGATTCAGCGAGGCTTGGGGACCGGCTGGCGGACGGGGGTCCGTCCACGGAGCGGCTCGCAGAAGGTCGGCGGATGCAGGAACGGATCGCCGCCGCGGTGGAGCAGCTGCCGGAGGACCAACGCGAGGTGTTCCTACTGCGCCAGCTTCAGGGCATGCCCTTCGCCGAGGTCGCGGAGATCGTGGGCGTCTCGGTGCCCACGGCCAAGAGTCGGATGCGGTATGCGCTCGAGCGTCTGCAGCGCGCGCTCGCCGATTGGAGGCGATCCGATGAACTGTGACGAGTGCGAGGAGCGGGTCCTCGATCTGATCGAGCAGGAGAAACGCGATCCCGAAGCGGTCCGGACTCTGCTCGAGCGCTGTCCGGACTGCCGTGCGCGCTTCGACGAGATGAAGGCCACCCTCGAACAGGTCGCGGCCTTTTCGGTCGAGGAGCCGTCGCCTGCGACGGACCAGGCAGTCCTGGCGGCCGCCCATGCTCGCGTCGCAGCTCAGCGATTGCCTCCTGGCCGAAACTGGCGGGCGCCCCAGTGGGCCGCTGCCGCCGTCGCCCTGCTTGCGGTCGGGGTTGGGGTCTGGGCGATTCCTCGCGGAGCCGAG
>CBDUCC010000108.1:0-10581 GCA_965365555.1 uncultured Myxococcales bacterium
GCCTCGCGATCTTGCCATTGTCGTGGTCGCCACGGCCGCAGACGTGGCAACTTCCTTCGAGTCGATCCCCGGAGTCCAATCGCTCGAGGTGGTACCCTTTGACCGCCTCTAATTCGTCAGAGCGCGCCGTAGCTCGGAGCGGCTCCAAATCGGGGGCACGACGACGAACGGCAGGCGGCTGAGGGTCGAGGCGCGGGGGCTGAGCGCGCCATTGGGCTCCGGCAGGATAATCGTCTTCAGGCCATCCGAGCGCGCGAAGAATTCGACGACATCCATCGCACTTCGGTCGTGTGTCACCGAATGGATGATGAGGCCTCCGTATTGCGTCTCCTCGCTCTCGAGTTCCTCGACGGCATCCGCCAGGCAGTCGACCGATGAAATAGGCATTCCGAAACTACGAACCTCGGACTCGATCTCTTCTCGCACACGCCGCCTCGGCTCGAACACCAGGAAAGGCAAGCGCGTCGTCGCGGCCTCGCGATGAACCAGCGCACGGAGCAGCGCATCGTGAATTGCGTCCTCTTGATCGGCGGAGAGTGCCGGGAATGCGATCGCCATACCGGCGTCAGAGGTGCCTCCGTTCGACTGCACGCGTGCCCGCCGTACCGAGCCCGTCAGGCTCAGCGTTTTGTTGCTCGGCGCGAGATCGATTAGCAGATGGACGAGGTGCCCTGGGCGAATGCTGCGCTCGCCTGTGATCCACGCGCCCCCGGAGGAGAGATTCTCGAGGGCGTACTGCCCGACGTGGTCGCCGCGCTGAAAGAGCACCGCGCGACCGTCGAGGTCCACGCGATGCTTGGAGCGTCGTTCCTGCTGTGGCTTCGCATGACCCATCGAACGTTCAGAGTGCCGATCCACGACAAGAAATGCTAGTCCGCAAGGGGTGATAGCCCGATCGTGTACGTCTCCGAACATCGTTGAAGGATAGGGCTTCCACAAATCGCTCGCTGATTATACAATCGGCACTGAGCGAGGTTAGGCTGATGTTGAGCAAGCGAGTTCGGGACGTTCTTCGAGGCAAAGGCGAGGACGTCTATTCCGTCGGTCCTCTTTCTACCGTCATCGATGCGGTGAACGTGATGAATGATCATCACGTAGGCTCGGTACTGGTGGTCGAAGCGGGCTATCCCGTTGGCATCTTCTCGGAGCGTGACGTCTTGGTTCGTGTGGTTGCTGCAACGCGTGACCCTCGACAGACGCTCGTACGCGACGTGATGACGACTCGACTCCACACGGCAACGCCGGACGACAGTTTGCTCGACGTCATGCGTTTGATGACCGAGCGACGCTGTCGTCACGTACCCGTCATGGAGGGAGAGAGCCTCGTCGGGCTCATCTCGATCGGTGACCTCACCAAGGCGATCCAGCACAATCTACGTCAAGAGGTACGGGACCTGTCGAGCTATATCGGCGGTCCATTCCTTAGCTGATGCCCAGGCGCTCAATGCACTGACGGTCGCGGCCGGGTCTGTTACAGTCCCGCCCGATATGCCCAGCCTCAAGTGGATGGCGCCTCAGGGGCAGCCTCAGGTCTTTGGGATCTACAAGCGGGTGACCTCGATCGGCCGGGCGGAGGCGAACGACGTGTCGATCGAATCGAGCGGGCTCGAACCGCACCACGCGCAACTCGTGTTCGACGGCCGAGACTTTTCCATCGCCGGCGT
Organism: uncultured Myxococcales bacterium; assembly: GCA_965365555.1. Taxonomy (GTDB): domain Bacteria; phylum Myxococcota_A; class Polyangia; order Polyangiales; family Houyiibacteriaceae; genus SG8-38. The sequence goes on from CBDUCC010000108.1 coordinate 1,665, forward strand.
CGATGCCGGCGCCATCATCCATGTCAACGGCAAGAAGAAGAAGAAATCGAAGGTCTTTCACAACGACAAGCTGAGGCTGGGCGAGGTCGAGCTCGTCTTCTCGCTCTACGATGAGACCCCCATACGCGAAGCTGCGTCGGGCTCGACGGCATCGCAGAGATCCGAAATCGAAGGCATGACGAAGCTGAGCGACTTCAACCGCCGCCTTCTCGAGATCCGCGCCATTCCCGATCAAATCGAAGCGCTCCTCGACGCGGTGATCGAGGTGGTTCACGCGAACAAGGGCTTCGTGATCTTGCTCCGGGACGGGGACCCCGAAATCGCGGCCGCACGGAACGTCGACCGAGAAACCATCCCGGATGCAGTGACCCAGCTCTCCGACAGCATTCTCAGAAGGTGCATCGACACGCGACAACCTCTGATCGTCAGTGATGCCGTGAACGACACCATGTTCAACTCGAGTGTGAGCGTGCTCGATCTGCAACTGAGCTCGGTGATGGTGGCTCCGCTCGTCGCCCAAGGACAACTCCTCGGCCTCATCTACGTGGGCAACGACAACGTCGTGAACCTATTCGAGCAGTCGAGCCTCGAGGTGTTGACCGTTTTCGCAGGTCAGGCGTCTCTGATCCTGCAGAATGCGATTCTCCTGAATCAACTGACGACCGACCGAGATCGGATCGCCGAAGAGCTGGAGTCTCAACGCTTCGGGGATATCATCGGTAGCTGCCCGAGCCTTCAGCAAGTCTTCCGACGGGTAGAGAAGGTCTCGACAGCGGACATCAACGTATTGATCACCGGGGAGACCGGGACTGGCAAGGAGTTGTTCGCCCGTGAGGTGCATCGCCGCTCGAACCGAGCCAGCGGCCCCTTCATCGTGGTGAACTGCGGCGCGATTCCAGAGAACCTGATGGAGTCGGAGCTCTTCGGCCACGTACGTGGAGCGTTTACCGGCGCGGTATCCACCCGGCTGGGCAGTTTTCAGGCCGCGAACGGCGGGACGTTGTTTCTCGACGAGATCGGCGAGATGCCGCTGGCGCTCCAGGTCAAGCTGCTGCGTGCGCTTCAAGAGCGGGTCGTCGTCAAGGTCGGTGATACCAAGCCCGAATCCGTGGACATTCGCGTCCTGGCGGCGACGAATCGTGACCTCGAAGCAGCGATCAAGGATGGCTCGTTTCGAGAGGACCTCTACTACCGCCTCAACGTCGTGAATCTGCACCTTCCGCCGCTTCGCGAGCGCGGTGACGACATCGTGATTCTGGCGAAGTTCTTGTTGAACAAATACGCAGCCGAGTTCGGCGCGAGCGTGAACGGGTTCACGCCGAAAGCGCTTCAGGCGATGCGGGACTATGACTGGCCAGGGAACGTTAGGCAGCTCGAGAACCGCATCAAGAAGGCGATCGTGCTCGCGGACAAGACCCTGATCGGTCCCGACGACCTCGACCTGGGCGGCGATCAGCAACGCGCCATCGTTCCTCTCACACAGGCACGCGAGGAGTTCACGCGCGGCTACATCCTTCAGGTGCTCGAGCGGAACGGCGGCAACCGGACCCGCACCGCACGAGACCTCGGAGTCGATCCGAGAACGGTGTTCCGGTACCTCGAGCGCGATCCCGATGCTCCGGAGCCGGGCGGGGCCGCCTAGGGCTGACATTAATGTCGTGGGGCTTGCCCCGATTTCATGGGATACTAAGGAAAATCCTTGGTTTTTGGTGATCGGTGCCCCGGCATGCCCTTTGCTTTCAACAGATTCGGGATGCTTTCCTTTGCTTCATTCGCCGCCTCGGCCGCCATCACGGCCACGGGCTGCATCGCGACCAGTCCGATCGACTTTCCCGAAGATGAGAACTTTCCCCCCTCGGTGATCAGCCAGGCTACGGCCGCGTATCCGCTTCGCGAGATTGGGCAGCTCAACCTGGATGACCCCGTGGACGAGCCGGAGGTTCCGCTCGAGGTGATCGTCCGCGATCCCAATGTCGACCAGACACTCGAGTATCGAGTATTCCTCGATTCGACGAACCCGCCTGCGAGCGCCGAGCTCCCGATCGATCAAGGGACCTTGCCGCCCACCGGGGACGTCGAGCGGCCACGCACCTTCACAGTCTCGCATGACCTCTTGGCGCCCGGCGTCTGTCACAAGATCGAGATCGTGGTGGTGGGTAGCTTCTTCGGTTTCGTAGAGCCGCGCAGACCGGCTCAGCCAGGCGACGTCGACAACGCCACTTGGTGGATCGAAGTGGTCAACGCCGACTTCCCGGTGATCGAGGACGAGTGTCAATGAGCTTGCGTCGGCTGGCCTTCATCGTGCTCGTTGCGGGGTGCAGTTTCGAGTCGACAGCACCTTTGGTGCCGGTCGCCAACATATGCGCCGACGATTCCGATTGTGTACGAGGCATTTGCAGCGGCGACATCTGCATCGATGACACGAATGCCTTCGTCGAGATCGCAGTCGAGGTAGTGAGTGCATCGTCGGATAGCGCATCTAACGTACCCGCGAGTTGGGCCTTCGCGACGGAGCGATTCAGCGGATCGACTGTCCGCGATTGGGTGCTCCCCGCGACGCGCGAAGTGCGAGGTAGCGTTCGATGGGATGGAGAGCCAGTACCGGCCAGCATCCGTTTCGTTCGGCAGATGTCGGATGCGGTCCTCCCTCTGAATGCCATTCCGGTCACGGTGGACACGGCACGTGGGGCGCTGGCCGGCGATTCCGCGAGCTTCGATTTCAGCGTTTCGCTCGTCGACGGCGAGACCTACGATGTCGCGATTTTACCCACGGAAGACCTAGTCACCTCGCCGACCGACGCTTCGGCGCCCGCGATTCGAAGCCTACCGCCCATCTATCTTCAGAAGTCGATCCGCGGCGGAGATCCGGGCGAGCCCATTCGTCTCGACGTCGAGTTTCCGGTCGATTTAGCGGCGCTGTGCAGCGTCACGAAGACGACAGGGTGTACGTTGGAGGGCCATATACTCACCTCCGACGGGGAGACGGATGCGCCGGAAGCCGGGCTGCAGGTGCGCGCTGTCGACAAGAGAACTGGGCTGGTCGTCTCCTCCATCGGCGAGACGAGCGAAACCGGCGCATTCGCCATTCGAGTCGGACCGAACGCTCCGGGGTATTTCATCCGGGTGACCTCGAGCCTAGGTCGAGCGCCGTTTCCGTCCGTCTCCGTGAATCCAGAGCTGCTTTTTTCCGATGAAAGCCCGACTCGCTTGATTCGCATCCCTCGACTCGATCCGGTCCAGTACGGCGGCCGTGTCCGTGACGAAGCGGGAGCCCCAGTACCCGGTGCGTCCATCCGCTTCCTTTCGGGTGCAATTTTCGATGGGAGCCAGCTTGGTCTCGTCGGCTCGTTCACGGGCTCGGCGACGACGAATGAGGACGGTAGCTTCGGCGTCCAACTGCTCCCGGGACTCTACTCCGTGGTCGTGACGCCTCCGGAGGAGGAAGAGAGCAGTTGGGGGGTGCTTGCTTCGGAGGCGCTCGTCGTCGACGAGGCAGACGATTCGGATACGTTCATCGTGCCTTCGAAGCTCACGCTCGGTGGCACGGTGACGACCTTCAACGACGAGAGCGCCGCCGGCGTCACCATCCTGGCCCGAGCGCGTCAACCCGCGGAGCAGGAGATGGCGAACCGATCTCAGGAGGTCGTCTCCGAAGTCGATGGGCTCTTCCGCATGCAGATGGATCGCGGCCTCTACGACGTGCACGTGAAGATTCCTGAAGATACTGGCTATGGTTGGCTGGTCGAGCCCGGCCTCCTCATGGAGGAAGACGTTCTTCGCAGCTATCGACTTCCGCCTCCAGTCTCGATCGAGGGGGAGCTGTTTTCGAGTCAGAGCGCCCCTGTGTCGGGTGCTCAGCTCCGGGCTTACATCCTGAGACGGGAAGGCGGCGAAAGCCGCTTGCTCCAAGTGGCCGAGACGACGACCGACGAGGCGGGGAAGTACCGGCTTCTCATCGCTCCTCGGCTTGGCGCCCTATGAGCATCCATCCGAATGCGATCAAGGAAAGCCAACCGGGCCAGTCACCGAGTTTCGTGTAGATCGTGTCCTCGTCCATCATGTGGATGTCGCTCCGCAGGTTCTCTCGTGTGAGTAATCCGCTCTGAGCCACCACGCGACCCAGCGGATCCACGACGGCACTGATGCCGCTGTTGGTCGAACGGACGAGGTAACGACGGTGTTCGATCGCCCGGAACTTCGAAAGAACCAGGTGAATCATCGGTTCCTGTGTGTCCCCGAACCAGGCATCATTCGTCAAGTTGATCAACAGGTGCGGCTTCGCCTCCCGGACCATCTTGCGCGTGAAGCGCGCGAGGATGTCCTCGTAGCAAACGGGGGTCGAAATACGCCAGTCGCCAATCGTTAGCGGGCGCACGTGACTGCCGGCAGTGAAGTGACCGCTGTTGGGGGAGAGCCGATAGAGGAACGGAAACGTCTCCCCGAAGGGCAGATATTCACCGAACATCAGCAGGTAGGTCTTGTCGTAGGTGGCTTGCACCAGACCCTGCTCGTCCATGGCGAAAACGCTGTTGTAGATCTTGCGTTTCCCGTCGACCGTTTCCGTGGAGACTCCGCCAAAAAGAAGCGGAGTGCGAAGGTCGCGCCGGACCCGATCCGCGTTCCACGGCAGCTTGCGAGGCAGGCTCGAAACGTACGCGGATTCCGGCCAGACGATCAGATCGAGCTCGCCCTCCTGCTCCAGCTGTCGGCTCTGTTCAAGATGACGCCGGTGGCCTTCGATCGCCTCAGCGCGCTTCTCGAAGATGCCCATGTTGACCTGCACGATGCCGACGCGCAGGACCGGGGAGGCCGCGATTCTCGCCTCGATCTCGTCGATTCGGAGCTTGCCGTAAAGCAGAGTAGACAGCACCGCGACCAGGGTGACCGCGAACACGAGCACCGGGCTTCGCCGGCGTCCGATCGACCAACGAGCCGCTTCATAGATCAGCAGGTTCACGACGCCGATCAGCGCGGTGATCAGTAGCGGACCGCCGAGATCGGCGATCTGAGTCGGCAAGACGAGCATGTGAAAGCTGTTTGCCAAGTACGTTGGGAAGAGTGCCGGATAGGCCCATTCCATCAGCAACAAGACCGGGATCGCTACCGCGGCAGTGCTCCAGCCACGTCGCCGGAGCGCACGATAGGTGATGGCGTAGAGGGCATAGTCGAAGCCCAGGTAGAGGCAGAACGCGAGGAAGATCAGGACGCTCGCCACGAGTCCGTAGCCGGAGAACACCTCGAGGAATTCGACGAGCCAGTGGTAGCCTCCGACGTAGCTCACCGTTCCGTACACCCAGCCGGTTGCCAGCCCCGCTTTCCAGGAGCGCTTCAGCCCGAGCTCGAGCGCTGCCCAGAACGGCACCATGCAGACCAACGCCATCGGCCACAAGCCAAAGCCTGCCCATCCGAGGAAGTGCAGAGCTCCGCCGAATGCAGAAAGCGCGACGACTTGACGAAGCGACCTCGAAGTTGGCGGCGCGGCGTCGGTCACGAGGCGCTCAATAGCACGCGTTCGGTCGATTCGCGCACGATCCTCAGCAGCGCGTCGAGGTCTTCATCGGGAATGTTGAGGGGCGGGCAGATGTAGACGGTGTTCCCCAGCGGGCGGAGGTGCGCACCGAGCTCGAGCGCGAGATCCGAAATCTGCCAGCCGACCCGGCCCATGTAGCCGGGTGCGCCGACTTCGAAGGCGGCGCAGCTCCCGAGGGCGCGAGGGTGCGAGACCCCCGAGATCTCGCTCATCGCGGAGATCGCGGACTCGATCTTCGCGGCTTTCGGCGCTGCAGCGGCCAAGATTCCCTCTTCCCGATAGATGGCGAGGACTTCTCGTGCGAGGGCGGCGCCCATTGGGTTTCCGCAGAAGGTGTGGCCATGCATGAACGCTCGGCTCTTGTCGCCACGAAACCCTTCGTAGATTCGCTCCGTTGCCAGGGTTGCAGCGAAGGGAAGCATTCCGCCAGACAGGCCTTTCGCGGTGCAGAGCAGGTCCGGTGAAACGTTTGCGAGGTCGCAGGCCCACATCGAGCCCGTTCGGCCGAAGCCGGTGAAGACCTCGTCGGCGATGAGAAGCGCACCGGCCTTCTTGATCTCCTCGGCGAGGAACGCGAGGAGTGCCGGGGAGTACATTCGCATACCAGCAGCGCCTTGAAGCACCGGCTCAACGATTACCGCAGCGATCTCGTCTCCATGGCGCTGCAGCTCTTTGGCCAGGGCATCGAATACCGGTTCCCAGTCGTGGTTCTCAGGCTCTGCGGGTCGCTGCACATCGAAAAGAAGCGGACGAAATACCGAAGTGAACTCGTCGACGGCGCTCGCGCTCATGACGCCGAGGGTGTCGCCATGGTAGGCGCCGGGAAGCGAAAGGAATCTCGTTCGCTTGGGTGCGCCAGTCTGTTGCCAGTACTGAAATGCGATCTTCAGCGCAACTTCCACCGAGGTCGACCCATTGTCACTGTAGAAGACGCGAGTCAGTGAGTCGGGCGCAACCTCGACGAGCTCGGCGGCGAGTCGTGCGGCGGACTCGTGGGTCGCAGCGGCGAGCGTGCAGTGCATCAGGCGTTCGCTCTGCCGGGCGATCGCGTCGCGAAGTCTAGGGTGACCGTGCCCCAGGTTGTTGCACCACCAAGAGCCGCTGGCGTCGAGAAGGCGCCGGCCGTCCGATGCGATGAGCCAAGGCCCTTCCGCGCGGTCGACGACGAAGAGCGGCTTGCGCTCGTGATCCTCGGAGGAGGTGTACGGTCGCCAGAGAAACCGGCGGTCGAGGGCGATCAGCTCGTCGTCGTGCGGCATCGCCGTGGATCCTGTGGCACCGCCGTAGTCGGTGCCAGGGCGGGCCTTTGCGGTGCGTAGGATAGAATTCGCAGTTGGGCCTTCAAGCTGCCGAAATTGAAGGTGTTCTAGGGGGGGTTCGTGTCCCGCTACATTGGGCTGACGAGGACTTCACGGCGGCCGCCGGCTTTGGAGCTTGGCGGTCCGACGACGCCTTCCTGTTCCATGCGCTCGACCAGCTTTGCCGCCTTGTTGTAGCCCACGCTCAACTGTCGTTGCACGTGACTGATCGAGCAGTACCCCGCGTTCGCGACGACCGCGACTGCCTTGTCGTAGAGGGGGTCATCGCTCTCGCCTCCTGCACCTTCCTCGTCCCTTGGTTTCAGGATCTCCTGCTGGTACTCCGGGTCTCCCTGCTCCCGGAGGTAGTCGCAGATCGTGCGAACCTCGTCCTCGCTGACGTATGCCGCGTGGACTCGCTGCAGGTCGCTCGCGCCCGGCGGGATCATCAGCATGTCGCCCATGCCCAGCAGGTGCTCCGCGCCCGAGCGTCCGAGGATCGTCATCGAGTCTTGTCGCTGCGAGACCTTGAACGCCACGCGGGCTGGAAAGTTGGCCTTGATCATGCCTGTGATCACGTCGACGCTTGGACGCTGCGTCGCCAGGATCACGTGGATACCGGCGGCGCGTGCTTTCTGCGCCAGGCGCGCGATGCAGGATTCGACGTCCTTCGCCGCCACCATCATCAAGTCGGCGAACTCGTCCACGACTACGACGATGGACGGGAGCTTCTCGGGTTGGAAGGTCTCTGCATCGGGCGACTCGCCGTCCACCGGATCGAGCAGCACCTCGTGGCCGTTCGCATCTTGCGCGCTGACCTTGCCCTTGCGTTTGGGCATGAATTTGTCGATCGACAAGTCGCCGCTTTGGACCCGCTCGACGCGCCGGTTGTAGGTGTCGATGTTCCGCGTGCCCGCATCGGCGAACATTTGGTAGCGCCGCTCCATTTCGTCCACCGCCCAGCGAAGCGCGAGGGCGGCCTTCTTCATGTCGGTCACCACCGGCAAGAGCATGTGCGGAATCCCGTCGAAGACCTGAAGCTCGACGACCTTTGGATCGACCATCAGCATTCGCACTTCGTCCGGGGTCTTCTTGGCGAGGATCGACGTCAGCATGACGTTGAGCGCCACGCTCTTACCGGAGCCGGTGGCACCTGCGACGAGCAAGTGCGGCATTCGCGAGAGATCTGCGTACACCGGCTGGCCGCCAATGTCTTTGCCCAAAGCCATCGGCAGGGCCCCCCCGTGCTTCTCCCAGCGACGGTCTTCTAGAATCTCCCGGAGCGGCACGACCTGACGGGTGTCGTTCGGTAGCTCGAAGCCGACTCGCGCCTTCCCCGCGATCGGCGCCACGATGCGAACCTTCTGCGCTGCGAGTGCCATCGCGAGATCGTCGGCAAGGCCGGCGATCTTCGAGACTTTCGTTCCGCTCTGCGGCTCGAACTCGTACATCGTCACCACAGGACCTGGATGGATCTCATCGACCCGCCCACGCACGCCATAGGCGGCAAGCTTCTCGGTGAGTAGCTCGGCATTGTCGCGGAGCGCCTCGGCGTCGACGTGGATGACGGAGGCATCCGGCTCGTCGAGGAGCCTCGTTGGCGGTAGGACGAAATCGTGGCCACCACGTCGTGGCCGCGTCGAAATGGCCAGCGGCTTTTGCTGGGTTTCTTTGGGCGCGACGATCTTGGGTCCGCCCGAAGACGGCGCTGCTTGGGGCTTCGGGGGCTTGGTTTCGCGCGGCGGACGGACGACCGGCGGGGCGGGCTCGTCTTCTTCCTCGAGGTCGACGCCCATGATGCGAGGCTGGCTTGCGCGAATCTCCTCCGCGTGGATCTCGCGTGCTTCTGCCCAAGCTTCTCGCAGTGCAACGAACACGCTCTGCACCTTGGCCACGCAGGCGTGTGCGAGACGGGCTAGCGCGGCGCCCGCTTCCTCGAGCGTCCAGGGTGTCCGGAGGATGACCGAGATGCCGAGTACGGCGAAGCCGATGATGACGGTCCCGTAGAACCCGAGCAGGGATCGAAGCACTTCGCCGAGCAACTCGCCTACTGCACCACCGGGCGATGCTCCCCAGATCGCCTTCGGTT
>CBDUCC010000109.1:0-10516 GCA_965365555.1 uncultured Myxococcales bacterium
AGAGCGCATCGACCTCGTCGTGGAGAAGCTTTGCGGCGGTCCAGCGACAGAGGCAAATCGCCTCGCGTGTCTCCTCCGCGGTGACATTCGGATTCCCGTCGCGGTCGCCGCCCATCCACGAGCCGAACCGAATCGGCCTCGCATCGATCGGCAGTGTGCTGCCGCAGTATTCGAGGAGGGCGCTATCGAGTCTTCTCAAGAAGCGGGGAAGCGCCTCCCAGAGCGACTGCTCCAAGACCGCGAGACCGCCCCTCACTTCGTCCGTCGGTTCGGGCCGGCTTCGATGCAGCTCGTCGGTATGCCAGACGGTCGAGATCTCCCGGCGCAGCCGTTCGCGCACCGCCTCCTGCTCGTCCGGGGTCAGATCGACCCGGTCGCCATCCCGAAGTGCGTCGGAGATTCGGTTGTAGCGTTGCAAGAGCGTCCTCCGAACCACCTGCGTCGGATGCGCCGTCAGCACGAACTCGACATACTGCTTCGAGGCAACTTCATACACTCGGGTTTTCGGAATGCCCGACGCGACCATCAGCTCGAAGGTGTCGCGCACGGAGTCGGGCTCGCCTCGGCCGTCGGCTCGCGGTGCATCGGGCATCTGAGCGCGACGCCGCTCTCGGACCTTGTGCCGCTGCTCGGCGATGTTGCTGAAGGTCAGAAACAGCGAAAAGGCGCGGACTACCTCTCCAACGCGGTCGGGCGGAATCGATCGCACGGCGCCGAACAGATGTTCAAGCGCCGACTGCTCGTCCTCGCTCGAGCGCTCGCGAAGTGCCTTCCCGAGCTTTCGGATGTATTCGACGTCGTCGAAGACGTGAGGACCCGCCTGACGCTCGAGCATCTCACCAAGCAGGCCGCCGAGAACTCGCACGTCGACCCGCAGCGCGCGATCGACTTCGACCGGTGGATCCGATGGGGTGGAGTCAGACACGAAGGACCCATAGCGCTCCGCTCCCCGATTGCCGAGCGGCCCGTCGCATTTTTCACACCGGAAACAAGCAGGACCTCTTGCGGCCACGCGTTGGCAGAACGCCCCTCTTGCGTCCAGGCACCCCGGCACCCATACCGGTCGGGATGACCGAGAGCGTGCAGGAGCCTTCGCCGTCGAGAACCGTGCTCCTCACCGGCGCGACTGGATTCGTCGGCTCGCACCTCGACGCCGCGCTCGAAGGCACGTCCTGGCACGTTCGAAGAGCCACGCGCGATCGAGCTCGCGCCGCGGCGCCCGGCTGGGCGTATCTCGATGTCGAGGACACGGCTTCGCTCGAACCGGCGCTTCGCGGCTGTGACGCCGCCGTATACCTCATTCACTCAATCGACGATTCCGACGACTATCCCGAGCGCGAGGCTCGCTCTGCGGAGGCGTTTCTTCGGGCCGCGGAGGGGGCAGGGGTCCGCCGCATCGTCTATCTCGGAGGCGTCGCGCCGGCGCGTTCACCCTCCCGTCACCTCCAAAGCCGACTGCATACGGGCGAGATCCTCCGCAGCGGTAACGTCTCCACGATCGAGCTTCGATGTGGTTTGATCATCGGGGCCGGGGGCAGCTCGTGGACGATGGTCCGCGATCTCGCAGCGCGACTCCCTGCGATGTTGCTTCCGCGATGGCTTCGCTTTTATTCCTGGCCCGTCTGGATCGAAGACGTCGTCTTGGCGATCAGCCGTGCCCTGGAGCTTCCACTCGAAGGGAGCGGTTGGTTCGACCTGCCCGGTCCCGAACGGATGACCCATGCGGACTTTCTTGCGCGTGTCGCCAAAAGCATGGGGAAGGACCCACGACTGGTGGGCGTTCCGGTCATCACCCCGATGTTGTCGAGCTACTGGATCGCGCTCGTGACGAGAACCAAACTCGCTCTGGCGCGTGAGCTCGTCCAGGGTCTGCAAAGCGATCTCGATCCGAGCGGCGCCATCTTCTGGGACCAGCTCGAAGACGAGAAGCCGACCCCTTTTCAGGCCTCGGTCTACCAGGCGCTCGAGGACGAGGCCGCGGACGAGGTGCCCACGCCCAAGCTCATCCAACGCATGCGTGCGCGCGTCGCTGAAGGTGCCTGAGTGAGCCGAGAGTCCCAAAACCAATACGTCGTCTTGGTCCTCTGCGTTGCGGCCTTCTGTCTCGCGATGGGGCTCCGCGAGACCCTCAACGTCTGGATCGGCACCGGCAGTGCTGCTGCGGTGTCCGTACTCCTTCTCCGAGACCTTCCGAACCCTCCGAGGATCGGCAAAGCCGACCTCGACGTCTTTCCGATCGGCGTCGGCCTCGTCGTAGGTCTCCTCATGGCTGTGGCTACCTGGGTCCTCTACCCGATCAGCATCGATCTCGTGCCCGCCATCTCCACCGAGGTGCCCAAGCTCTATGCGCTCCTCCGCCAGCCGCCCGGTCCGGTCTGGGCCTTCCCGGTTCTGGTACTGGTCGTCTCGGTCGAAGAGTGGGTCTGGCGGGGCTTGGCGATCGACCTCTTCTCCAAGGCGCTCTCTCCAAGCGTCGCCGTCTTGCTCTCGGCCTTCATCTACGTGCTCCCGCAGATCGCCTTTCGCTCACCGCTTCTCGTCGTGGTCGCGTTCCTCTGTGGCCTGGTCTGGGGCGCACTGCGCATCTGGACCAAGAGCCTCGTGGCGCCGCTTTTAGCGCACCTCGTATGGGACCTGCTCGTCTTCGTTCTGTTCCCGGTTGGCTAACCGCGGACGCTGCAAGCTGGTCAAAAGGTGGCTTCGGGCGCCCGCAAGTCGGATACTGGGCCGAGCCTGTGTTCGAGATGGGGGCTCGCGCGCGACCGAATGAAGATGGGTGCCGCAAAGATCGACCGGCCGCTCCGTACCCGCGCTGGCTCCGGCAGCATCGAAAACGGTGCCGTCCCGCGGATTGCGATTCTGGTACCGGCGACTCTGGTGCTCGCCGTGTTCTGGTGGAACGTCGCAGAGTACCGCTTTCTCGGCGACGACGCGTTCATCAGCTTTCGGTACGCGAAGCATCTCGTCGAGGGTCATGGGCTGGTCTGGAATCCAGGAGAACCGGTCGAGGGCTACACGAACTTTCTCTGGGTGCTGCTGATGGCCTCCAGCATGTGGCTAGGCTTGCCCGTCGAAGTCGTCTCCCAATGGATTGGCATTGCCAGCGGAGCCTGCGTGATCGCGATGGTCCTGTGGGCCGGCCTGCGCTCGATGACCTGGAAGAACCCCTTGATCTGGATCGCCCCGCTCGCCTTGGCCTCGAGCCGCACCTTCACCGCCTGGTCCACGGGCGGGCTCGAAACGATGTTCTTCGTGCTCGTGGTCTACCTCGCGTACTGGCGCTTCTTCGATGAGCGACGGCGTGACATCAGCCCGCCCATTGCCTCCTCGCTTCTCTTTGCCGCCGCCGCGCTGACTCGACCCGAAGGCAACCTCTTTGCCCTGGTCGCTGGCGGAGCACTGCTGATCGACGTCGGGCGCGGTCGCCGGAGTGTGCCAACAGCCATTCGTTGGGTCGTGCCCTTCGTCACCATCGTGGCTGCGCATGCGATCTGGCGGTACGGCTACTACGGAGCCTGGCTCCCCAATACCTTCTACGCGAAGGTTCCGGGCCTTTGGTGGGAGCAGGGGGCTCGATACCTCTCGCTCTTCATGCAGGACTATCGCTTCATCTGGTTTGTCCCTCTGCTGCTGCCGTCCCTGATCCTTCGACCCCGCTTCGAGACCTTCACTGCAGCCACCGCCGCCGGACTCTACGTCCTCTACGTGGCCTCCGTCGGCGGAGATCGATTCGAGTATCGCTTTCTCGTCGTTCTGCTTCCGTTAGCCTATGGGTTGATCGCAGATTCGTTGTTCGAGCTTCGGTTGCTAGCGACGCGGAGCGGCCTGGCGGAGGTGCCGTCCGGCGTACTGGTTGCTGTAGTGGCCATCGGTTTGCCGCTCACCACGCATGGTGGCTCCAGCCGTTGGGGCGCACAGCCGATTCGATACGGTGTCGCGAGCGTGCGTGCGATCGCCCAGTATGCAGAGCGACGCACCGAAGAAGGTCGCTTCCTTCGTACCCTGATCGATCGGGGCGCCCTGCCGAAGGACCTCGTCCTCGCGGTCAGCGGCGCTGGCGCCGTTCCGTACTACACAGAGTGGCCGACGGTCGATGTGCTTGGTCTCAACGATGCCGAGATCGCCAAGATGCCCATCGAAGAGCGCGGAATCGTCGCCCACGAACGGCAGGCACCGTACGAGTATCTCGTCCGCCGAAAGGTCGTCATCTTCGACGTACTCAATCGGCTCGTCTGGCCCTTGTCCCGACGGCAAGTTCCGCCGCCCAGCGCCGTTTATCGAGGGCAGCGGCTTCCCGTCCGACGTGTTCAGACGCAGGGCCAAGAGCTCGCCTTCGCAACCACGCTTTCGGACGGCGAGCTCGCAACCCTCGTCGCGCCGCTCGCCGAGCAGCGGTAGTCCTTCGAGCCGAGCGCCTTGGGAGTCGGGCAGAACCTATTCTAGATTTCGGGAGACGAAGTCGAAGAGCGGCCCGATGACGTTGTTGGTCTCGTCGTCTTCCGCGCTCACGACATCGACGTGGGCATAGCCCTCGGACATGTACACTTCGAACCCTCCTTCGATCCCGCCGAAGCTGGGGAAGGCCGTATTGGGGCTCTGCGCGTCGACGAGCCGAGGGGTGTCGCCGTCGCAGCTCGCGGCGCTACAGGGGCCGAGGGTTCCGGCGTACCGAGCCATTCGGCCGGGCACCGGCAAGAGTCCATTGGTCCCGCCAAACGAGATCACCGGGATGTCGACGTTTCTCGCCTGGGTGAGGTTCTCGATGTCGGTGCGGCCGCGACCGGCAGGCGGCGGAGCCGAGAGCAGGGTGGAATCGAGATCGAGTCCGGAGGTTACGCTGAGCCCCGAGCTCGGGTAGTACCAGTCGGAGAAGTTCGTCCGGCCCCGATAGAAAGTCGGCATCATCCGACGCTCGAGGTCGGTAGGCTCGACCTCTTGCCCCCAGACGCTCCTCTCCTCGAGGCTGCTCGGCGCAGGTCCGTTGTCTGGCACGGCCTCTGGGGGAAACTCCTCTCCGTAGTTGAGCCAGGTTCGCACGCCATCGACGACCGGCCCCTCGTAGCCCAGCGAGGTGGCGACGAATCCTGCGGTCGCCGCCGCGGCCGCGTCATCGTCGAGGAAGAGCCCGATCAATGCGACGGAGGTCGTCGGATCGCTGCCGAGCAAGACGGTGAGCGCGGCCAGCTCGGGCACCTTCTGCACCGCGTTGTTGCCTTCGATGCCGTTTTGGTCGGCCTGAAGGATCGAGATGCCGGTGTCGCCCTGGAGGTCCCCTTCGAGCGCAGCCACCTCGGACACCGCGAGCAACTGCGGCGAGAGCAAGCCCGCCACCACGGAGTACGCATTGGTCGACTCCGTGCAGGAGGTGTTCGTAAACGCCGCGCAGTCGATGGCTTCGGTCTCGACCGTGCAGCTCGTTTCGCCATCGACGCACTTCGGCTCGCCGCTCTGCACGGCGCCGTAGAGTCCACCGTCGAACGCCGCTTCGATCCGGTCGAGCGTCTCCTCGCTCGGTGGCTCGTCCGGAAAACCACCGCCGCCGCCCTCGAGCATCACCAAGCCCCGAAGCTTTGCGTAACCCGGCTCGGGCGCGCCTCCTTCGAAATTGAAGTCGGTCGCCGCATAGCGAGCCGTGTATCCTGTTCCTGCCGAGTGCCCGCCCAAGAACACGTTCGCGTTTCGGGCTGTCTCTCTGGCAGATTCGACCACGGCATCGATGTCCTGTGAGTGCACCAAGGTCGTCCACTGCGCCATGAACGCCAGGTCGTCGGTGGTGTTGTAGAAGATCGCACGACGGCCGAGCTCCGACGCGAGGGTGTCATCGAGCTCGAGGCCGAGCTCTTCACCGAACAGAAAGTCCAGGCCGATGGACGGGTCTTGTTCACGCTCGGCGATGTCCAAGCCGACCGTATCCTCGAGCTGGTTGGAGCGTCGATCGACCGCCCAGGTCTCGACCACGAGGGATGCGTCCTTGGCCCGTCGCGCCAGCCCCTCGGCGAGCGCGGCAAAGGTCGATGCGCCCCCTTCGAAGCCTGGGACGAGCACGACGATGGCGTCGGGCTGAAGGTCGGCTTGGTCCGACAGGTAGTAGCGCGTGTAGCGCGCGTTGTTGAGGTCGAAGTCGTTGCCCTCGAACATCTCGATCAGGCTTGCGTTGGTGACCACCACCCCTTGGGTACCGGGGGTGTGCGCCGGTTGCGCGGCGCTCGGCAGGTCCACGGTCTCTTGTTCGAAGGTCGACTCAGGCCCCATGCCACCGCTCGCTCCGGCGCCGCCAGCGCCGCCGCTACCGGCGCCTCCTTCTCCGTCACTGCTCGAACATGCCGACACCAACACCAACGAGAAGACCGCGAGCACCAAGCGCATCCGTGATTTCATGGTCGGCGTGGTATCCCGCGGAAGCGCGGCAGGCAACTCTTTCCGTACTCGGGGAGCACCGATCGGGGATGCTGCAATTTATGACCCCGCGGTGTACAAAGGCCATTCGGAGGCCTGCCATGGAACTTCGCCTGCTACATGGTGCCAGTTGCTGCGCATTGTTGTTGGCGGCTGCCTGTGCCTCGACACCCGAGCCCAAGCATGCCGAACGGACCGCCCCATTGCTCGACGGCATGGGTGACCTTCACTCGCCGATTTCCACCGACTCGGCTCTTGCACTGCGCTACTTCGAGCAAGCCAGGACCCTCGCCTACGGCGGCAATCACTTGGAAGCCGAGCGGTCGTTTCGTCAGGCCGCCGCGCTCGACGACGACTGTGCGATCTGCTTCTGGGGCGCTTCCTTGGTGCTCGGTCCCAACATCAATGATCCGATCCCCACGTCCGAGCGTGAGGTCAAGGCGTACGAAACACTCAACGAAGCCATCGCCCGCACGGAGCATGCAAGTGACAAAGAGCGGGCTTTGATCGAGGCCCTGAAGAGTCGATATGCACCTGCCCCTCCGGCTGACCGTTCCGCGCTCGACCAGGCGTACGCCAACGCGATGCGCTCGGTGGCCGATTCCTATCCGGGCGATCTCGAGATCCAGACGCTCTTCGCCGAAGCCATGATGGACACGATGCCGTGGAACTACTGGACGGCCGATGGTGAGCCCAAGCCACTGACCGCCGAGGTGTTCGCACGGCTCGAGCTCGTTCTTCAGCGCGCCCCGAACCATCCCGGAGCGAACCACTTCTACATTCATGCCGTGGAGCAGGAGCACCCCGAGCGCGGTGTCCAGGCCGCCGACAATCTTCGTCGCGTCGTTCCTGGCGCAGGTCATCTGGTGCACATGCCCTCTCATATCTACATCCGAGTCGGCCGCTACCACGACGGCTCACTCGCCAATGAGCGGGCGATCGAGGCCGACGATGACTACGTCACGCAGTGTCGAGCGCAGGGCATCTACCCAGTCGCATACGTCCCGCACAACCATCACTTCCTCTGGGCCACCACCACGATGGAGGGACGAAGCGCGGACTCGATCGCCGCTGCGCGGCATACCGCCGAGCACGTCAACCACGCACTCATGCGCGACCCCCAGATGGCGATGCTTCAGCACTTCGCTTCGATTCCGTACTACGCGTTGGTACGCTTCGGTCACTGGGAAGAGATCCTCGAGGAGCCCGCCCCCGAGGCCGACCTGCTCTATCCCACCGCGGTCTGGCACTACGCGCGCGGGGTGGCCTACGTGCGCCAGGGCAAGCTCGGCAACGCGAAGCAAGAGCTCGGCGAGGTCCGCGCCATCGCATCCGACCCGGAACTCCAAGAGGTCCGGATTTGGGGCCTGAATCCAGCCTCTTCCCTGGCGCAGATCGCCGCATCCGTGCTCCAAGGCGAGATCGCCGCGGCCAAGAACAAGACCAACGCCGCCGTTGCCGAGCTTCGCAAGGCCATCGCCATCGAGGACGGCTTGATCTACGGCGAGCCTCCCGACTGGTTCTACCCGGTGCGGCAAAACCTGGGCGCGATCCTCCTCGAAGCGGGACGCCCCAGCCAAGCTGAAGAGGTCTACCGCGAGGACTTGGCTAGGTTCCCCGACAATGGCTGGTCGCTCTTCGGACTCGCGCAGAGTCTTCGAGCGCAAGGCAAGCAGGCCGAAGCTGCGGAAGTCCAGCGGCGCTTTGAAACCGCCTGGAAGTACGCCGACGTGGAGATCACCGCTTCGCGATTCTGATCACCCAGCTCGCTCGAGGGACCTCAGATGCGCAGCTCTCCGACCAGGGGCAGGTGGTCCGAGGCGATGCGTGCGAGCTCGCTGTCATGAACGTAGACGCGCTCGAGGGCGCTGAGTGGCGTGACCCAGAGTCGGTCGAGCGCGAGACGAGGCTTCCTCGCGGGGAAGGTCGCGGGCGTTGGGGCTTCGTCGAACACGCGATGAAGCCAGCGTACCGGGCGACCCCAGAGAAACCACTCGTTCATGTCGCCGAGCAGCACCCGGACATCGACGCTCGAGTCTCGCAATCTGTCGAGTAGACAGCGGGTCTGGCGTCGTCTCTCTCCTGGCCGGAGTCCGAGGTGCGTGGCGATGATCTGCACTCGCGAGTTGGCGACCTCGATGTCGAGCTCGATCGCGCCCCGTGGTTCCCGGCGGGGTACGCTGAGGTCGATATGCTGTGTCTGCGTCGGGGCAATACGCGTGAGGACGGCGTTGCCGTAGTGACCGCGCTCGTCTCGAAGCGTAGCACCTTCGATCACGTGGGCGTTCATCGTCTCGCCGAGGTCGGAGAGGAGTGCGCCCGGCACCTCGTATCCGAATCCCACTTCTTGGAGGGCGACGACGTCGGCGTCCAGCTCGTGCACGACCCGGGCAACCCGATCTGGATCCATCCTTCCGTCGCCCCCGACCGTGCGGTGGATGTTGTAAGTCGCAAGTTTCAAGCTCATCTTCCCTCGCCCTTTCGGCGAAGGAAGCGGCGCACTGCGTAGAGCATCAGAGCAGCTGCGGCAGCAACACCGACCGCAATGGCGATCGTCGACCAAGAGGGGTCGCGCAGCGAGGTCAGTGCGCGATCGGTCACGAAGGCGACCGCAACGATCCCCGGCAGCATTCCGATCAAGTTGCCGATTGCGAAATCACGCAAGCGGATTTCCGAGACTCCGGCCACCACGTTGACGATGCTGAACGGCGCGACCGGGACGATTCGAAGTGTCACCATCGTCAGGATCCCGCGCTCGGCGAGTTTGCGGCTGATGCCGTTGATGCGGTCTCCGGCGAGTCGACGCACCAGATCGCGACCGAGAAAGTGTCCAGCGGCAAAGCAGGCCAATGCGGAAAGCTCGCCTCCGACGATGCAATACGCCGCGCCCATCGATGGACCGAAGATGATCACCGTCGCGATGAAGAGCAACGTGACGGGCACGATGGCAAAGCCGGCGAGCACGTAGCAGCCGACGACCAGCAACGGAGTGAGTGGCTGGCTCCGCAGCCACTTCCCGCCCGCCGTCAAGGTGTCGACGTCGACGGAATCGCCGAGCGGAGTCCAACGCCACGCCGCTCCGAGTGCGAGCAGTAGGCCTCCAAACGCGGCGAACCGAATCAGACCCGACCGCGAGCTCGACGTGGCCGGGTCGATCTCCCCGACGAAGTAGTTCATCAGCTCGTCCGGCTCGACCGGCTTTTCCGGGTCGAGGAGCTTGGAATCCGGCACCCAGTCGTCGACTTCGTCCGGGATCTTCGCGTCCAGCGGGACGAGCGTGCGGGAGCCGCACCGCAACGACTCGATCGCAGCGATCAATGACGGGTTCGTCTCCTCGGCCTCGCCGACGGAGCTCGGATCGACATCCAGGTGCTCGGCTAAGAGGCGCCGGCGAAAGCCGCGGATGGCTTGCGCGTTGTCGTCCTCGTCGGCGGCCGCCTCGATGAGCAGGTCGCATTCCGAATCGAGCCCCATCGAACGGTTGCTCAGGTTGGAAGAGCCGATGCGGACCATCCGGTCGTCGACGACCATCAGTTTCGCGTGGATCATCACCGACAGGTGGGGATCCTCGGAAACTCGAACGAAGTAAACTCGAAGCCGATCCTGCTGATCGGCGCGTCTCAGGTCCCGAAGCAGCCGGGCTCGAAGGACGTCCATCGTGTGCTGCTCCAACCAACCACCGGTTTGTTCGGGTGCGACGATCACCACCTCGGGCCCGTCATCTTCCTCCAGCCTTTGCGCCAGGGCCTTTCCGATCTCGTTCGAGCTCAGATACTGATTCTCGATGTAGATGAAACGCTTCGCCGCTCGGATGCTGTCGAGGTAGAGCTGCTCGACCTCTCGAACCTCGTCGCGACCCTCGTGAGCGGGCATCGTCCGGGCGATGCCGACCTGCGTGTGCCGAACGTCCGGTTCGATGCTCGGCGGCCAGGGGTCCCCCCCTCGTTCCGATGCGGAGGCCTTCGCCTCGCTCTCGGTCGCTCGTCGCCACCGTTCGCGCGCGAGCTCGCCGAGGACCGAGGCCGCTTCGCCCTCCACGACCATTTGCAGGTCGTGGAACGGTGGGTAGGGGTTTCCGCTCGGGTCCACGCGGCGGTCGTCCTCCGGAAGATGTCGAGAG
>CBDUCC010000110.1:0-10512 GCA_965365555.1 uncultured Myxococcales bacterium
ATGCGGTCCGCACGGCGCGCCTTGCCCGCGAGTTGCTCGACACTCCACTGATCAAGCTCGAGGTCATCGGGGACGAGCGGACTCTCTTCCCCGACGTCCCCGCGACCCTCCAGGCGGCCAAGACCCTGGTCGAGGACGGATTCACCGTGTTGCCCTATTTCAACGACGATCCGGTGTCCGCGCGACGACTCGAGGATCTCGGTTGTGCGGCCGTGATGCCACTCGCCGCTCCGATCGGCAGCGGTCTCGGCGTGCGCAACCCGTTCAACATCGAGATCATCGTCAAACACGCCGGGGTGCCGGTCATCGTCGACGCCGGAGTTGGCACCGCATCGGACGCAGCCCTGGCGATGGAGCTCGGGATCGACGGCGTCCTGATGAACACGGCCATCGCTGGGGCCTCGGACCCGGTACGCATGGCCCGCGCGATGAAAGCGGCGGTCGAGGCCGGGCGCGATGCCTACCTGGCCGGGCGGATCGTCCGAAAGCTCTACGCGACCGCGTCGAGCCCGATCGAGGGCGTGATCGGCTCGGACCAAGACGGTCGCACCTAGCCGCATGGCGCTCCCCGGAATCTGGCTCATCACGATGCCCGAGGCGCCACGAGGCCCGATCTCCGCGATCGCTGACGCCTTGGCGGAGTGCCCCGCCGGCGTGGCTGGAGTTCAGCTCCGGGCTCCAGCCGCCGACGATCGGCAGCTCGTTGCCTGGGGCCACGAGCTTCGGGAGCTCACGCGCCAGGCCGGTGCCCCGTTCCTCGTCAGTCGTCGGGCGGACGTCGCCGCGATCGTCGAGGCGGACGGTGTGCATCTGCCCGAAGCCGGGCTCCGCGCCCAGACTAGCGCATCGGCTTGGCCTTGCTTCACCATCCTCGGTGCATCCCGACACTCCCGAGTCGGTCTGTTTGGCGCTCGTCAGGAGGGCGCGACCTTTGCCTTCCTCAGTCCGATATTCTCCGTGCCCGGCAAGGGGCAGCCGATCGGAGTCGAAGGGTTCGAGGAGCAGATCGCAGGTGTCGGCTTGCCGACATACGCGCTCGGCGGGATCCAGCCCGAGCACGTAGGATCCCTTCTGCGCGCCGGGGCGGCGGGAGTGGCCGTGCGTCGAGCGATCTATGACGCCCACCGGCCGACGGAAGTTCTGCGGCGCTTCGTCGACGCGCTTGACAAGAGCGCGTCCGGCGAAGGATAGGAGCCGTCGTGGGTACGGTGCGCACAGGACTTGGCTGCCTTTCGTGGGCCGGCGCGGTCGTGATCGTGATTGCCTTGCTCCTCAAGGCGATCTGGTTCGACCTGGCCATGGTGCAGCACAATGGGATGGCCCCCACGCTGGTCCGGGGTGAGCGCGTCCTGATCAATCGGCGCGCACCCCCTACGCTCGGCTCGATCGCCGTGTGCAGGCATCCGACGCAAGACGGCTTCGTCGTCGGCCGTGTGGCGGCCATCGAAGGGATGACGATCAATTCCTTCGGGCGGGAGCTTCGAATCGATGGGGAGGCAGTCCGCTTCGATGCCCGCGGCGAAACCGTGTTCCACAATGCCGACATTGGTGAAACGGGTTCCTACAGCTGGGGGATCGAGCACTTCGGCGAAACACAGCATTCGATTTTCATCGAGGAACGAGGGCGACATCGGGTGAAGAAGACGGAGGTGCCTGCCGGCAAGCTCTACCTCCTCGGCGATTTCCGGGCGTACATGGGCCAGGACAGTCGCAGCTACGGCGTCGTCGATGCCGCTGGCTGCCGTGGCACGATCGTGTTTCGAATCACTCCGGCCGGCGGCCTCGAAACGGACCTCGCTCACGGCTATGCGCAGCCGATTCATTGAGGCGCGCTCCACGTTGCCTGGCGCTGGGTCCGGTCTATGCTCCGGCCGCCGATGAGAGTCGCAGTCGTTCAGTTTCCAGGTTCGAACGCGGATTGGGATGCCCTGCACACCGTGCGGGATGTCGTGGGCGCCGACGCCTGGTACGCCTTTCACAAGGAGACCAGCCTCGGTGAGGCCGACGCCGTGGTCATCCCCGGAGGCTTCTCGTATGGGGACTACCTCCGCGCGGGGGCCATCGCCGGTTTCAGCCCGATCGTTGCTGCGATCCGCGAGTTCGCATCGCGCGGCGGGCCGATCCTCGGTATCTGCAATGGGTTCCAGATCTTGACCGAGATGGGTTTGTTGCCCGGCGCGCTCACCCGAAACGCTCACCTTCGCTTCGAGTGCCGTGACGTTCACCTCCGCATCGAGAACGCAGGGCCGTTCACCGACATGGGCTCAGGCACCGTCCTGCGACTGCCAATCGCGCATGCCGATGGGCGATATCACACGACCGAGGCCGGCCTCGCGGATCTGGAACAACACGGACAGATCGCGTTTCGCTACTGTACGGCGCTCGGCGAAGATCCGGCCGGTACCGACGCGAACCCGAATGGCTCGGTCGGCGACATCGCCGGCGTGTACAACCGGGAGAGGAACGTGCTCGGCATGATGCCGCATCCGGAACGAGCAAGTGAAACCATCCTCGGCAACGACGACGGGCTCACCCTGTTTCGATCGCTTCGCCGTCACCTGGGGCTTGCATGACGACACCGATCAATTTCCCAGGAGAGCCGGACAGCTCACCGAAGATCGCCCGCGAGTTCGGGCTCTCTGACGAGGAATGGAAGCGCGTCCTCAGCACACTCTCCCGAGCACCGAGCTACGCCGAGCTTGGCGTGATCAGCGTGATGTGGTCCGAGCATTGCTCGTACAAGTCGTCGCGCGTTCACCTCGGACGTTTGCCGACGACCGGACCACAGGTCGTCCAGGGTCCCGGGGAGAACGCCGGCGCCGTCGACATCGGCGACGGGTTCTGCGCGGTTTTCAAGATGGAATCGCACAACCATCCCTCCTACATCGAGCCTTATCAGGGTGCGGCGACCGGCGTAGGTGGAATCCTTCGCGACGTTTTCACGATGGGCGCACGACCGGTAGCGTCCCTCAACTCGCTGCGATTCGGACGACCGGATCACCCGAAGACCCCCCACCTGCTCAAGGGCGTCGTCGCGGGCATCGGAGGCTACGGCAACTGCATCGGCGTCCCCACCGTCGGAGGCGAAGTGCAGTTCGATGCGAGCTACGACGGAAACATCTTGGTCAATGCGTTCACGGTCGGCATCGCTAGAACCGACGATCTCTTCTTCGGCGTCGCGGAAGGCGTCGGAAACCCGATCATCTACGTCGGAGCGAAGACGGGACGCGACGGCATCCACGGTGCGACGATGGCCAGCGCGGAGTTCGGCGAAGAGACCGACAGCAAGCTTCCCACCGTGCAGGTGGGTGACCCGTTCATGGAGAAGCTTCTGCTCGAGGCCTGTCTGGAGATCTTCGCGACCGACTGCCTGTCGGGCGTGCAGGACATGGGCGCAGCCGGTCTCACCTCGTCCTCGGTCGAGATGGCGGATCGCGCCGGCAACGGAATCGAGCTCGACCTCGACGCGATTCCTCGTCGAACCAAGGCGCTGAGCCCTTACGAGATGCTCTTGAGCGAGTCGCAAGAGCGAATGCTGATGGTCGCCAAAGAGGGGCGCGAGCAGGAGGTCTTCGACATCTGCGCGAAGTGGGACCTCGACGCCTCAATCGTCGGCCGCGTGACGGACACGGGGCGCTTCGTCTGCAAGGCAACGCCGGGCTACGACCCGTTCGACGGCACGGGCCGGCCCGATCCCGTGGTCGTAGTCGACCTTCCCGTCGATCTGCTCACCAACGCGGCGCCCAAGTACGACCGGCCTCAGACGCCTCGACCCGATCAAGCCTCCCTGGTGACGATGACGGGCGACACGCCAAGCGACCTCGGCGCGGAGCTCGTGCAGCTCATTGGCTCGCCAAACATCGGAAGCCGCTCGTGGATCTGGCGGCAATACGATCACATCGTGCGGGACGGCACCGTGATCCGTCCCGGCGAAGGGGACGCTGCCGTGGTCCGTGTCTTCTGCGAAGACGAGACCGGCACCCGCGAGAAGTTTCTCGCGATCTCCGCTGACTGCAACGGTCGCCATGTCGAGCTCGACCCGTTCGTAGGAGCTGCGATGGCTGTCGCGGAGTGCACACGAAACATCGTCTGTGTCGGGGGGAAGCCGTTGGGCCTCACCGATTGCCTCAACTTCGGTAACCCCGAGGTGCCAGAGCAGATGTGGCGCTTCTCGCGTGCGATCGATGGACTTGCCGCCGCGTGCAAAGCGCTGAATGCCCCAGTCGTGTCCGGCAACGTGAGCCTCTACAACGAGACCGACGGCAATGCGATCCTGCCGACGCCGACCGTCGCGGTGGTCGGGCAACTGGAGGACCCGGCCCACCGCCTTGGACTCGGCTTCGTTCGCGAGGGCGACATCATCGTGCACCTCGGCCTACCGTCGCGAGGCGGCCTCGGCGGTTCGGAGTGGCTGGTGCAGCAGACGGGCAAGGTCGTCGGCGCCTCGGTCGGGATCGACCTCGAGGCCGAGGCAGCGCTTCAGCACGCCATGATCGAGCTCTCCGGAGCCCAGATTCTGCACAGCGCGCACGACGTCAGCGACGGCGGCATAGGCATCTGTCTCGCAGAGTCTTGCATCGCGCACGGCCACGGCGCGAAGGTCACACTGCCCTCGGACGAGAACGCTCCACCGCACGCCCTACTCTTCGGCGAAGAGCCGTCCCGAATCGTCGTCAGCCTGCCCGCGAGCGATGCGGGCGAGCTCGGCGAGATCTGTGACCGCCTTGGCGTACCCTTCGAGAAAATTGGTGTCGTCACCGGGGTAACGCTCGAGCTCGAGGGACTTTGCTCGGTTCCCGTGGAAGAGCTCGCGGAGCGGCATGCGAAGGCCCTGGACGACATCAGCGGCTGAGTTCCAGTCGTCGCGGTGACCGTGACCAATCTGCAAGCCCCACACCTGATGCGCTGAGGTGGGCGCGAACGGTCACTCGGCGGCTTCGACCGCCGCTGGCACGGGTCGCTTCTCGCCCCGAAGCTCGACAGAGACCAGCTTCGAGACGCCCGGCTGCTCCATCGTCACACCGTAGAGCACGTCCGCGTACTCCATGGTTCGCTTCGAGTGCGTGATGATGATGAACTGCGAGCGGTCGGTCATCTGTTGAATCGTCTCGGCGAAGCGCCCGATGTTCGCCTCGTCGAGCGGAGCATCCACCTCGTCGAGTAGGCAGAAGGGGCTCGGCTTGTATTGGAAGATCGCGAAGATCAGGGCGACCGCCGTCAGGGCTTTCTCTCCGCCACTCATCAGCTCCAGGGAGCCGAGGCGCTTGCCGGGCGGCTGGGCGAGGATCTCGACGCCCGTTTCGAGCATGTCTTGCGGATCGGTGAGACGGAGCTCGGCCTTGCCGCCGCGGAACAGCATCGGGTAGATCCGCTTGAATCGCTCGTTGATCGCGGCGAACGCCTCTCGGAACATTGCGCGACTCTCGCGGTTCATTTGACGGATCGCCTTCTCGAGCTTGCCCAACGCGTCTTCGAGGTCTTGGCGCTGGCTGGTCAGGTACTCGTATCGCTCGGCGTTCTCCTCGTACTCCTCGATCGCAGTGAGGTTGATCTCGCCCATGCGATCGATGAGCCGCTGAAGCTCTTCTGCTCGGGCCGTATCCTCCGAACCTGGCATCGCCCGCGCGTGGTAGTCGCCGATGACGTAGCCGAGCTCGACCCGGTGCTTGTCGGCCACCTGTTCCTCGAGGTGCTCGAGCGAGAGGACGAGCTCACGCTCTCGAAGCGAAAGCGCATTGAGTGCGCTCGACTGCGCGTCGATGTCGGAGCGCAGGTGCTTGAGCGCGACCTCAGACTCGCCGAGCTGCGCCTGGGCCGCGTCGTACTCGCCTCGGAGGACCGAAAGGCGCTCCCGCGCGAGCGCGGCATCGTGCGCCGTCTCGCTGAGCCGCCCCTGGTGCAGCAGAATCCGGCCGGCTGCCTGACCCTGATCCCGCTCGGCGATCGCGACGTCTTCGCGAAGGCGGTCTTCTCGGGCGTTCAGCTCGGCGATCGACCGATCGAGTTGGCCGAGAACCGAACGCTCGCGGTCCGCCCGCTCCCGGGCCTGCGTGGACTCGACCTTGACCTCGGTCGCACGCGCCGCCTGCTCCTCGACCACGCGCCGCCGCTCGGAGAGTACGCTCTGGGCGACCCGAGCCGCCTCTTCGGCATCGGCGACGTGACGCTCGGCATCGAGCAGCTCTCGCTTGGTGTTCGCCTCGTCCACGTCGACCTGCGTGAGATGGGCGCGCGCTTCGGACTCGGCGCGCTGGATCTCCTGTCGACGCTCGTCGATACGCTGAAGCTCCATGCCCACCAAGTGCAGGTCGCGCTCCGCTCCGAGAATCTCGAGCTCGGCGTCGTGCGCCTCGGTGCGGGCAGAGTCGATCGCAGCCTGCCTCTCGGCAATAGACGAACGAAGCCGGCCCTGCTCCGCAATGGCGGCCTCGAGCTTCGAGCCCTCGGCCGAAGCGGCCTCCTCGAGCTCGCGAATCTCCCGCTTGAGTCTGAGAAGATGCCCGGCGGACTCGTCCTCGGCCCCTCCGACGACCGCACCGTCTGGAAGAAGCGCCTGACCGTCCATGGTAACGAGCTTCCCCCGAAACCCGTCGCGGTGCAGCCGCGAGGCGATCTGCAGCGTGTCGACCACCAGAACGTCATACAAGAGGCAGCGCACCCAATCGGAGTCCGACGCCGAATAACGGACCAAGCTGTCCAGCGGGCCGACGATCCCTGCACCTGCAGGAAACGGAGGAACGACGCGCGCAGCTCCGGAGGGAGAGCGTGGCAAGAACGTGGCGCGGCCTTTCTCTTCACGGGCCAGGTACTCGGCAGCCCGGAGCGCAGCCTCGGTGTCGTCGACGAGCAGATACTCGAGCGCTCCGCCGAGGGCGGCGCCGAGCGCGCGTGTGTGTTCCGGCGCGCACTCAATGCGATCGGCGACGAGTCCCACCAGGCCCGTTCCGGAACCGCCGACGGCGCGGTACTCGGTCATCACCGCCTGGGTTCCAGCGCCGACGCCTTCGAAGCGTTCGTGGATCTCGTTCAAGGAACCGAGACGGGAGCGAGTGATCGAGAGCGCCTCGCGCAGTGACTCGACCTCGCCGTCTACCTCCGCTAGCGCCGCCTTCTGGGACACGAGTAGCGTCTCGATCTCCGATTGGCGCTCCGCGGTCTCGGTGCGACCGCTGCGCAAGCCGGTCATGCGGGCTTCGTGTTCGCCGCGCTGTTGGTGAAGCTCGACCTCACGGGTCGACAGGCCCTCACTCTCCTCGTGGAGACGGGCGATGCGAGTTCTCGTTTCGATACGCCGGGCCTCGTACCCGTTGAGAACCGCATCGGCGCCAGCGACGTGGGCCCTGCCCTCGGAGAGTCGCGCGCGCGCGTTGGAGAGCGCCATTTCGGCCTCTTGAGCCGTATTTTTCCGGGCTTCGAGCTCCTGCTCGACATCGGCCAGGAGGCGACCCGAACGAGTTTCGAGAGTCTCGAGCTCGCTCAGCGAAAGACGCACGCCCGAGATCTCCTGCTGCAACTCGTGACGTCGCTCCTCGAGTTGGTGCAGCTCGCGTGAGGCGAGCTCTTTGCGTTCGACCAGCGCGGCCTGCCGATCCTGTTGTTGACGAATCAGGCCTTCGATCTGCCTTACCGAGTTGTCGAGCTCGTAAGCGCGCGCCTGTGCGCGCTCTACCTCGCTACCGATCTGCTGAAGCGAAACACGCTCGGCTTCGACCGATGCTTCCTTCGCGACGAGCGCAGTTCGGCTCGACTCGACGCTCTCTTGTGCGTCCGCTAGCGATGCGGAGACAGAGCCGACCTGACCACGCAGCTCGAGGAAGCGGTGGGAGGCCACCCAGAGATCGAGGTCACGCATCTCTTTCTTGTATCGCTTGTACCGCTCTGCCTTTTGGGCCTGCCGCTTCAACGAGGCGAGGCTGCGCTCGAGCTCCCCAATGATGTCGGTAACTCGCAGCAGGTTCTGCCTCGTCTGATCCATCTTCCGCTCGGCCGCCCGCTTGCTGAGCTTGAACTTGCTGATGCCAGCCGCCTCTTCGATCATCGAGCGGCGATCCTCGGGCTTCGAGGTCACGATGAAGCCGATGCGGCCCTGTTCGATGATCGAGTACGCGCGTTTACCGACGCCGGTTCCGAGGAAGAGATTGGTGATGTCGAGAAGGCGGACCGGCGTGCGGTTGATCAGGTAGTCGCTATGCCCTTGACGATCGAGGCGTCGGGTGACCTCGATGTTTTCGTACTCGGCGTACTCCGGGGGCGCCAACCCGTCGGTGTTGTCGAAGGTCAGCGTCACCTCGGCGAAGCCGTGAGGCCCCCTGCCCTCGGCCCCACTGAAGATCACGTCTTCCATCAGCTTGCCGCGAAGCCGCGATGGGGACTGCTCCCCCATGCACCACTTGATGGCGTCGACGATATTGGATTTCCCGCACCCATTCGGGCCTACGACACAGGTGATGTCATGGTCGAAATGGACGGTCGTCTGGTCCACGAAGGACTTGAAGCCAACGATATGGAGCTTCTTGATCTTCACTCTGCCCCCTTAAGGAGTATCGGGTCGGAGCTATCACTGAACAAACGAGATTGCAACGCCTCACGCGACCAGAAGTAAAGGTCAGTCGCTGACCCCCACAACATGTTGTGGTCTCACGGGATCGGGCCGACTAGAAGTGCGTACCGAGGCGGCCTCGTTGAGTCGCCCTCGGCCGCCCGAGGAGTCGCCGGGGCCGGCGCCGGCGGGCGGCTCGGCCTGGGCTGCATGGTGCCTCGCCGCTCCCGGAGGAACTCGAGAAACGCGGAGGCGGTCTCGAGCTCCCGCGAGGGCAGCGCATCGACGAGCTCGTGCAGCCGCTTTCGGTGACCCTCGTTTGCGGGGACCTCACTGGGGCGGGAGGGCTGCGCTTCTGTGGGCGCGGTGTTGGCTTCGACTCCGACCTCGACCTCCCCTGCGCTGGGCACATGCCAAGTCGGACGATCCACGGCCTTGATGCCATGCGCCGTCAACCAGGACTCCATGCAGGAGCGGAGTCGCTCGGAGCGAAACGCGAACCATCGTTCCCGATCCACTGGGTGACTCATCAGCGCGTCCTTGAAGCGGCGGAACGCGCCCTTGCCATCGATGGCGATGTTCAGCCGCCGCCGAAGCTCGGCATCTTCGACCGTCGCGATGAACCGCTCCATCCATCGATATTGCTCTCGCGACGAGACCGGATCGATTCGCAGATACCGGCTGTCATTCATGATGCGTGAATGCATCGCCGGGTCGGCAACGCCGTCCACGATTCGGATCACCTCGCCGGTGTCGAAATGCAAGTAGCTGTGAACCTCTGGTGCGTTGTTCTCGAATGCGTCTTCGAGTGCCTCCCAAGCTACCGGTACGTCTGTAGTTTCTTTGGTTTGCCCGACATCAGTCTCACTCATTTTATTCCCATTTCACTTCGCGCCCGCCGTACCGCGTCACGCCAACGCTCCAAGTGACCCTCTCGCTCGCCCGGAGTCACCTGAGGCTCGAAGCTACGTTCGATACGGTAAGCATCTACGACAGAATTCAAGCCGTCGAACACGCCGACCGCCATCCCAGCCAAGTAAGCAGCACCTAAAGCAGTCGTCTCCACGTTCTCCGGGCGGTCGATCGTCACCCCCAGAACGTCACTCTGAAATTGCATCAACAAGTCATTGCGAGCCGCGCCACCGTCGACTCGAAGTCTACTGATCGGTCGACCTGCATCGGCCTGCATGGCCTCCACCAGATCGACGATTTGAAAGGCGATCCCCTCTAAGGTTGCGCGGGCCAGATGAGCGGCCGTCGTATCGCGCGTCAGGCCGTAGATTAGGCCGCGAGCGTGGGGATCCCAGTGTGGAGCGCCGAGGCCGGCCAGAGCGGGGACGAACACGACGTCTCCGGTGCCTTCCACCTCCCGGGCCATCGCCTCGACCTCGGAGGACGAATCGATGAGCCCGAGGCCATCGCGAAGCCATTGAACCGCGGCGCCTGCGATGAACGCGCTGCCCTCGAGCGCGTACACGGTCTCCTCGCCGATTCGCCATGCGATGGTCGTCAGGAGGCCGTTTTCCGAGTGGACCACCTCGTGCCCTGCGTTCATCAGCAGAAACGCACCGGTGCCATAGGTGCACTTCGCATCGCCGACGTCAAAGCAGGTCTGGCCGAAGAGCGCGGCCTGCTGATCGCCTGCCATCCCGGCGATGGGGATCCCGTCGGGAAGACCGGGAACGCCCTTGGTATGGGCGTACACCTCGGAGCATGAACGCACCTCTGGCAGGAGGTTCATCGGCACGCCGAGCTCCGCGGCGAGCTCCTCGTCCCATTGCTCACGGCCGATGTCGTAGAGCAAGGTGCGCGAGGCGTTGCTCGCGTCTGTCAGGTGCGCGGCTCCACCGGACAAGCGGTAGACCAGCCACGAGTCGATTGTCCCGAAGGCCAGCTCACCCGACTCAGCTCGCGCCTTGGCCCCGTCGACGTGCTCGAGCAGCCACTCAAGCTTCGTCCCCGCGAGGTACGGG
>CBDUCC010000111.1:0-10483 GCA_965365555.1 uncultured Myxococcales bacterium
TACAAGAGCGCCACGCTCGAGGACTTCATCGAACGCTACAGCATGGACATCTCCGGGGGAGGTGTCTTCATCAAAGCCAAGAAGCCTCTGGCGGTTGGCACCCTCCTGAAATTCGAGTTCATGCTTCAGGATCAGTCCAGCTTGATTCACGGCGTGGGCCGCGTCGTCTGGCGACGAGAAGAAGCCGACGCGGACGAAGGGAATCCTTCGGGGATGGGCATCAAGTTCATCAAGATGGATCCCGACTCGCGCGCGATCGTGCAACGCATCGTCGATGAGCGCGCGCGTCCGGGCGCCTTCGATCGTGGCAAGGAAGGCGTCACAGCGCGGCCCGAACCTGTGTCCGCAGCGCCTGGTGACTCGGCCGACTCCACCAAGGTGCAACACGTGAGCGAGTTTCTCGTTTCTGCTCTCGAAGAGGGTGGCGCAGGAGAAGCGGCCACCCGTGAGGCCCGAGCAAGTCTCGAGCATGCACGACAGGCAAACGTTCGACCCGGCGCCGTCTTCGGCGCATTCAGCAAGCCGAGCAACCCGGATCAGAGCCGGCGCGCATCGGACGCCCCTGGCCGTGGGGCCATGAGCGCCTTCGGAGGGTCCTCAACGAGCTTCGGCGGCGGCGTCCGCAGCTCGGCCGCGCCTTCGATGGACGAGTTCGAAGAGGATGACGACTTCGTCGACACAGAGACGACCAAGGTCCAACAACTCCCCGCCTCCGACTTCCCGGCGGCCGATGCCGATGCGACCGTGATCGCAGCGGAGTCACCGTTTGCGGGAGAACGCAGGCAGACGCCAATCGTGCCGGCAGCATCGGAGCCAGCCTCGCCGCTCGAAACCGAAGTGCCGGATCTCTTCGGACCGGACTCGTTCGGACCGGCGCCGGGCGAGGTCATCGATGCCAGTCTTCTCGACCCGGGCGTGGTCACCGTGCCGCCGAAGGCCTCTTCGCTCCCGCGCAGCGCGATGCCCCAGTCCGCGGGGATTCCGTCCGAAGCGTTCCAGGTGCCCCAGGCTCCTGCGCCGGTTGGGACGCAGCCGCCGCCCGTCGGGGAGTCGAAAGGCTCGCGGACCGGACTCCTGGTCATGTTCTTCTTGCTCCTTCTCGTAGGCGGCGGAGTCGCAGCATGGCAGCTCGGCTTTCTCGAACCGGTGTTGAAGGCCATCCCGTCGTTCATCGGATCCACCGAGGCGCCGGTCGTCAAAGCGCCGCCGGTCGTGTCAGCCAAGCCAACCCCTGCAGCACCGCCGGTCGAGGAAGAGCCCACCGAGCGGGCCGAGGAGGCGGATGAAGGGACTGGTCTCGAGGGCGCCGAGGTCGCTGCCGATGCGGAACCCGCGCCGGCCGAGGACGGGGTCGTCAAGCTACGCGTCGTCTCGGTCCCGAGCGGTGCATTCGTCAGTGTGAACGGAAAGGGCGTCGGTCGGACGCCCCTCGACCTCGAGCACGAGACCGGAACCAAGCTATCGCTCTTTGCGAACGCCCGTGGGTTCCTCCCTCGGCGCCAGCAGGTCATGGTCGATGCGACCGAGCGAGAAGTTAAGCTGGTGCTCTCGCCACTTCC
The DNA here is from genome assembly GCA_965365555.1 of uncultured Myxococcales bacterium. Lineage (GTDB taxonomy): Bacteria > Myxococcota_A > Polyangia > Polyangiales > Houyiibacteriaceae > SG8-38. Next base: position 1,560 of record CBDUCC010000111.1, read on the forward strand.
ATACCTCGTCGAGGTCGTGACCGATCCTCCCGGGGCGCGGGCGAGCGCTGTCGGTGGCGGGGAGATCACCACACCTGGAACGCTCAAGTTTCGTTCGATGCCGAGGTCCCGGAAGATCGTCGTCTCGAAGGAAGGTTACGAGACGGCGAGCACGAGCATCTCCCGAACGAGCTTCGTCGAGGAGAAATCTAAAATGACCTCCTCGGTCAGCCTGACTCTGGCAAAGCAGGCGGACACGTCCGCTGCGGAGGCGCCCGAGCCCTCGGCTCCTGCCGCGAGCGCCGAGCCCGAAGCTGTCGAGGAACCACCGGGGCCCGCCGCGGCACCCGAGCCCGTTGCCGCGCCTAGTGAGCCAGCCGTCGGCGCCGACGCGCCCTAGGCCGCCTCTTGTAGAAGACGCGAATGCACACGAGGCCGGCCAAGAAGCCGCCGATGTGTGCGAACCACGCGACACCGCCGGCGCCCTCGGCGAGCAGTCCGAGCGAGAGGTATCCCTGCACGAGCTGCAGCGCGAACCAGAGGACGATGAAGACCCCGGCCGGCACTTGCATGAAGTGGATGAAGATGAAGATCGGGATGAGGGTCACCACCCGTGCGTGCGGGAAGAGCGTCATGTAGCCGGCCAAGACGCCGGAGATGGCCCCCGATGCGCCGATCATCGGCACCATGCTGCCCGGGTCGACCAGAATCTGCCCCAGCACTGCCCCAAGCCCGCAGAGCAAGTAGAACATGACGAAGCGGCCGCGCCCGAGCACGTCTTCTACGTTGTCCCCGAACACGTGCAGAAACAGCATGTTGCTTCCGAGGTGGAGGATCCCGCCGTGAAGGAACATGCTCGTCACCGGGGTCACCCAGCTTCCGAGCGCTCCCCCGGCGGCGCGTAGTTCTGACCAATTGCCGTGAACGATCACGTCCGGAATCACGCCGAATCGCATGACCAGGGCCTCGGCTTGTTCGCTGCCCGTGCTCAGGCTGCCCACGAACACGAGCAGGTTGACGGCGATCAGAGTCCAGGTGACCACGGGCGTGCGCTGGGTCTCGTTTAGGTCGCGAATCGGAATCACGGAAACCTCTCTATAGCGCGCTCCCGAGGCACCGACAGGCGCACGTGCTAGAGCAGGCCCATGGACGCGGGGCACTTGCTTGGACCCACCGGGCCCTTGGCCCGCGGCGTTTCGGGGTATGAGCACAGGCCCGGTCAGATTCGGATGGCCCGCGCGGTGCAGGAGGTCCTCGAGCACGACGGCGTGCTGCTGATCGAAGCGGGCACCGGGACCGGAAAGACCTGGGCCTACCTCATCCCGGCGGCGCTGAGCGGTCGCCGAGTGCTGGTCTCCACTGGCACACGGGCCTTGCAGGACCAGATCATGGACAAGGATCTCCCTGCCCTCGAGCGTCATCTCGGACTCGACATCGACGCCGCCTGCGTCAAGGGGCTCGGCAACTATCTCTGCCTTCGGCGATACAACGAGCTCCTCCAGAGCCCCGATGCAACTCAGCCTCGGTTTGCGCGGACGCTACCACTTCTCCGATCCTGGGTGCAGGCCACCACCTCGGGCGATCGCGCCGACCTCTCCTCCATCGCAGAAGAGGACCCGATCTGGGCGCGTATCGTCAGCGGCTCCGACACGCGCATTGGTGCCCGCTGCGAGTACTATGACGATTGCTTTGCGACCCGCGTTCGCCGTCGTGCCGAACAGGCTCAGCTCGTCGTCGTCAATCACCACCTCTTCTTCGCCGATCTAGCGCTTCGCGACACCGGTTTCGCCTCGGTTCTGCCCGACTACGACGCAGTGATCTTCGATGAGGCACATCAGCTCGAGGACACCGCCACCCTCTTCTTCGGCTCTCGCCTGTCGACGGCGATGCTGGAGCGGCTCGTGCGCGATGCCCGCGTTGCCATCCGAGGAGAGCGCGGCGGCAGCCGTCACGAAACCAGACTGCTCGATGCGGTCCTTCAACAGACCTCGAATTTCTTCGCCGCACTCCCGAAACAGGGCAACGGCGGGCGCGCGCCGCTGCCACCGGAATCGATCCCCGAAGCGGAGCTGTTTGCGCTCGACAACGTGCTTGCCGAGCTTGCGGCGAGCTGTCGAAATCTTCGTCCACCTCGGGAAAACGTGCTCCAGATCGCTCGACGCGCCGACCAGCTTCGCGACGCCCTCGGAACGCTCGAATCCCCCGGCCAGGTGAGTTGGTCGCTCGGAGGCGGGCGAGCCCCTTCCGTCGGCTCGAGCCCGATCGACGTGGGCCCACTGCTTCGAGAACGGCTTCACGAGCGAGTGCCCTGTCTGGTGTTCACGAGCGCGACACTGACGACCGGAGGTGACTTCAAGTTCCTGAAGCGTCGTCTCGGTATCGAAGACGAGGTCAGCGAAGAGGTCGTCGAGTCGCCGTTTCGGTACGCGGAGCAGGCAGCGCTCTATGCGCCGACCGACCTGCCCGATCCTCGATCGCCGGACTTCGTCGATGCTGCCACCAAGGAGATCGTGGACCTGATCCGCCTGTCCCAAGGTGGGGCTTTCGTCCTCTGCACCTCGCTTCGAATGATGCGCATGCTCGCCAAGAGCGTAGGTGACGAGCTCGAGTACGAGTGGTTCGTGCAAGGCGATGCCCCGAAGCAGACCCTGCTCGATCGATTCCGCGATCAGGGCAACGCGGTGTTATTCGCCACAGCGAGCTTCTGGGAAGGGGTCGACGTGCCGGGGTCCGCCCTTCGCCTGGTGATCATCGACAAGCTGCCCTTCGAGGTGCCGAGCGACCCGGTCGTCGAAGCACGCTGCACGCGACTCGACGAAGCCGGGGAATCTTCCTTCATGCGCTATCTGGTCCCCGCAGCCGCTCTATCGCTGAAACAGGGCTTCGGTCGCCTGATCCGGACCACCCAGGACCGCGGTGTGGTCGCGATCCTCGATTCCCGAATCCGCCGCAAAGGGTACGGCAAGGTCCTCATGCGGAGCCTGCCTCCGGCTCGTGTCTGCGACAGCCTCGACGAGGTTCGAGAACTCTTGGTAGACTCCGCCGACGCCTCAACCAAGGAGCCCTTTTGACTCAAGCCGCCTCTGAAGTGCACGGCTCGGTCGCGATCCCGGAAGCCGAGCACCGCATTGAGCCCACCTCGCGGTCACGGATCGATGAAGCGCTCGCCGTTCTCGACGCGAACAAGGGCGAATGGGTGGCGCTGGATCTCGATGAACGAATCGAGCTGCTCGACCAGATTCGGCTCGGCATGGTCGACGTGGCGCCGGCATGGGTCGAGGCTTCCGTGAAGGCCAAAGGGCTGACCGTCGGCACGGCCGAGGAAGCGGAGGAGTGGCTTGCCGGGGTCTCGACCGTCCTTCGCAACGACTCCCTGCTGATGTCCTCGCTTCGGGACATTCGAGACTACGGCGTCCCGCAGCTTCCGAAGCCGGCTTTCTCCAGGCCCGATGGTCAGGTGGTCGCCCCGGTTGCTCCCGCCAACGCCTGGGACGGGATCATCTTCCAGGGGTTCACCGCCGAGGTCTGGATGGATCCCAGCGTCACCCTCGAGGCGCTGCCCGACAATCAGGCCGCGTTCTATCGTACGAAATCGCCGAAGGGCGGGATCGGTTTGGTCCTCGGCGCCGGAAACGTCGCATCGATCGGTCCGATGGATGCACTCTACAAACTGTTCGTCGAGGGTCAGGTGGTGATCCTGAAGATGAATCCGGTCAACGAGTATCTCGGTCCGTTCGTCGATCAGGCATTCTCGGCGCTCTCCGAGCGCGGGTTCTTCAAGGTCGTCTATGGAGGCGCCGCCGAAGGTGACTACCTCTGCAAGCACGAGCTCGTCGACGAGATTCACATCACCGGCAGCGACAAGACGCACGACGCGATCGTCTTCGGGGTCGGCGAAGAGGGCGAGCGTCGCAAGGCCAGCAAACAGCCTGCGAACCCGAAACGACTCACCTGCGAGCTCGGCAACGTCAGCCCCGTGATCGTGGTTCCAGGGCCTTGGAACAAGAAGGACCTCGACTTTCACGGGGTCAACATCGCCACCTCGGTATGCAACAATTCCGGATACAACTGCTCCGCGACGCGCGTGGTCGTGCAGCACGAGCAGTGGAACCAGCGCGAAGCGCTGATCGCGTCTCTTCAGAAGGCGTTTCGCGAGGCGAGCGATCGAAAGCCGTACTACCCGGGCTCCCAGGAGCGTCACAAGACGTTCATCGAGCATCATCCGGACGCCGATCAGTTCGGGAAGCGCGGTCGAGGCCACGTACCCTGGACCTTGATCCACCACCTCGACCCCAATGACGCCGACGAGATCTGCTTCAATATGGAATCCTGGTGCGGCCAGACCAGCGAGGTCGCTCTTCCGGCAAGCTCGGTCGTCGACTACATCGATCGCGCCGTCGATTTCTGCAACGATCGCGTTTGGGGCACGCTCAATGCCAGCATCATCGTGCACCCGAAGTCATTGAAGGATCCGGCCGTCGCCGACGCGGTCGAACGCGCGATCGCCAATCTGCGTTACGGCAGTGTGGCGGTGAACCACTGGGCGGGCATCGTCTACGGCATGGTCAGCACGACCTGGGGCGCCTTTCCGGGCCACAGCGTTGACGACATTCGCTCCGGGCAGGGCGTCGTGCACAACACGTTCATGTTCGACAAGCCACAGAAGTCCGTTCTACGCGGGCCGTTCCGACCCTTCCCCAAGCCCGCCTGGTTCATCAATCACAAGAATGCCGTCGAGCTCGGCAAGAAGATGACCTACTTCAACGCGGACCCGTCGCTCGCTCGTCTTCCCGGGCTCGTTTGGGCGAGCCTGCGGGGCTAGCCGCTTTTTCTGCCGCGGAGCGTCTCGTAATTGCGCTCGGGGTGCGGATCGGTGGCCATGTCGAGGCCAGCATGTTCCCAGCCGGCTTCTTGGAGCTGGCCGAATGGGTCGCGTGCGCCCGAAGTTCCTGCTCGTTGGTCGACGACGTCGACAAATCCGGCCTGGAGAAGAATCTGTGCAGCCCGAAGCGAGCGGTTCCCCGATCGACATCCCACGACGATCTTCGCGTCCTTGTCGAAGGTGGCTGTCACGACATCCATGAACTCGCCGTTCGGCTGCATCCCGGCGGCGGTCTGGTGCATGATCGGAATGTTGTACGCACCGGAGGGGTGCCCCGCTTCGAACTCCGGGATCGAGCGGACGTCCAAGTAGACGTAGCCATCTTCCTTGACCATCCGGTCCGCTTCCTCCGGAGAGACCCGCTTCACGTTCATGAGGGAGGATCTAGGGACTTGCAGAAGGCGCGCAAGCCGGGCGCGCTACGGCCGACCGGGGCGCGCATCTCCTGCTCGGACGACGACGGTCGTGGGTCGGTCCTCTGGCATGGGGAGGATCGCGTTCCAGCCCGGCGGCAGCACCGGGTGCGTGAAGCCGAAGAGGTAGCGGGCATCGCTCGGCGACAGGTTGATGCAGCCGTGCGAGCGCCGACGGCCGAAATCGTCGTGCCAGAATGCCGCGTGAAAACCATAGGATCCCTTGAAGAACTGGACCCAGGGAACGTCTTGGATCGCGTAGTTCTTGTCGACGTCGGTTCGCTCTAGATCGTCCATGTCCGAGTAGTCGAGCTTGACCCAGAGCTGAAAGACGCCGGTCGGCGTGGCGGAGTCTTTGCTCGGCCGACCGGTCGAAACGAGCGTCGCGAAGAGCGGGGTCTCGGCCTCGTAGGCCACGAGTGTTTGCTGTTCTACGTCGACTTCGATCCAGCGGTCCGTGGGCCCGACGCCTTCCGGCGGCGCGCTGAGCCGCGGGATGGCGAGAGCGATCCGCTTCATGAACCCACCGCCTATCAGACGGACCCAATCGCCCCGGGTTTCGCTCACGCGGACGACTGCATGGCGCGGCAGCGTGCGCAACGCCTTCCCTCCAGGTCGCTCGAACACTTTCGCAGGCCGAACGGAGACCCAGGCCAAGTCGAGCGGTTCGCCTCGGCGGATCTTTTCACCTCGGAATGTGCTGCCTTCGACGAAGTGCACCGAGCCCCGCTCGACCCAAAGATGGCGTCGAGTTCGAACGAACGCCACGCCGCCGTATACCTGCTCGCCGGTGACGACGATCCCGAAGCTCTTACCGAAGGCTTCGACATAATCGTTTCTGAAGTAGTCGCTCGGGTGCGCGTACGCGCGTGTTCCGTCGAACCGGATGAACGCGTAGCGTTGCGGCAGTCGCTCGCCGCCGGTGGCGAGCTCATCGATCGCCGGGCCTGGCGGATCGGGAGATGGCTTCACATGGGCTTCGCAGATGAAGAGCGCGTCCGAGGTCTCGTACCAGACGCCGGTCGAGCAGCCTCTTCCGAAGACGCGCCGCTCGAACCCGAGTCGGGTACCCGCGCCAATCGTCCCACGCCGTCTCGACCGATCATCGGGCGCGACCATCACCGGAGCGCCGTCATCGATCACCTCGATCGACCGAGCCCAAGTGGGCGCCGGCACCGCGGTTTCCGCCGCCGCCGCCCCCGCAACCCCCAACACCCCCAGCCAAACCAGGGGACATGAAGCCCCTCGAAAAACCATGCAGTTACGGGCCATTACAACCCCAATTGCGAATTTATCAATTTTCGCGGTTCTTTTCGAGCGCCTCCGCCGAGACGCAAGCGGCTATCGCGCGCGGACCCGATTCATTCCTGCTCGTCGCCGCCGTTCATCTCTCGAAGCCCGTATCGCTTCGCCAGCTCGCGCAGGTGATAGCGCGTCAGCCCAGCGGCCTTGGCGCTCCGTGTGATGTTGTCGCCGTGCTTGTCGAGAAGCGCCTTTAGATACTGCGCTTCGAAGGCATCGACCACGCGTTGCTTCGCGTCCTTGAACGGCGTGCCGTCGTCGACGAAGTGCTCCGCGGTCCCACCCGGCAGGAACACTGGCGGCGTCTTCTGCGATGCGGGCAAGAGATCGTGCATGCCGAGCTCGCTTCCGTTCGCAAGTGACACCGCCCGCTCGATCGTATTCTTCAACTCCCGGACGTTTCCGGGCCACGGATAAGCTTGGAGCTTCGTCATCGCGTCGCTCGAGATCGTGAACGGCGTAGTTTGGGGGTGCGCTAGGCGTCTCGAGGACTCTTCGAGAAACTGCTGCACCAGTGTCGGGATGTCTTCCGGACGCTCTCGAAGCGCCGGCAGACCGACCTCCACGACGCTCAGACGGTAGTAGAGGTCCTCACGGAACGTTCCCTCGTTGACCATCTGTCGAAGGTCCCGGTTGGTAGCGGCGATCACCCGCACATCCACGGGAATCATTTTCGTTCCACCCACGCGCTGCACCTCGCGGGTCTCGAGCACGCGCAGGAGCTTGGGCTGCAAGCTCAGATCGAGCTCACCGATCTCGTCGAGAAAGAGCGTCCCGCCATCCGCCACCTCGAAGCAGCCTCGACGGCGGTCCGCTGCCCCAGTAAACGACCCACGTTCGTGTCCGAACAGGATGCTCTCGATGAGATTTGCAGGGATTGCGCTGCAATCCTGGACGATCAGCGGCCGTTGCACCCGCTTGGATGCCCGATGGATCGCGCGCGCCACGAGCTCCTTGCCCGTCCCCGTCTCGCCACGCACCAGTACGGTCAGATCCGAGGCGGCGACCTTCTCGAGCACGGCGAAGATCTCTCGCATGCGAACGCCATGCCCGATCAGATCGAAGAACTGCTCCCGTCCGCTGAGGTCGATCTCGACCGAACCCGCGCCATGCTCGAAGCGAATGACGGTCTGACCCACGCGCACCGGCATCCCCGGCTCGAGCCAGGCCTCGCGGACGCGTACTCCCGCCACCCAGGTGCCCGTGCTCGAGCCCAGGTCGCGAAGGAGAAACCCCGTCTCGCTGGCGACGATCTCGCAGTGCGTGCCGCTGACGGATTCGTCACTCAAGGTCACGTCGCAGATGACGCTACTTCCGATCGTCACCCGCTCGCTCGCGATATCGAGCCGCGTGCCCTTCTCCGGGCCGTCTTCCACGACGATCCGGCTCTTGCGGAGCTTTCGCTTGGTTGCCTTCCGATCGACGAACACCGTCGTCAGTGCGGAGTCGTCGCTCACTCGCCATCCTTTCTGATGGCGTCGATCGCCGCAGCATAGTCCTGATGATTGAAGACGGCGCTGCCGGCGACGATCACGTCGGCGCCCGCTTCGATCACCTGCTTTGCGGTGCCCGGCTTCACGCCCCCGTCCACCTCGAGATCCGTGTCTACGCCGGCTTCGTCGATCATCTGACGGATCTCCACGAGCTTGTCGGTCGCCGAGGGGATGTAGCTCTGCCCTCCAAAACCTGGATTCACACTCATGACCAGCACGAGGTCGACCTCAGGAAGGATGTACTTCAGACAATCCGGCGGCGTGTGTGGGTTGAACGAGACCCCGGCCCGCTTCCCAAGCCCATGGATCTGCTGCACGGTTCGATGGAGGTGCGTCGACGCCTCGGCGTGCACCGTGATCACGTCGGCGCCCGCTTCCGCGAATGCCTGAACATACTTCTCGGGTTCGACGATCATGAGATGAACGTCGACGACCTTCTTCGTCGCGGCCCGAATGGCTTTCACCACCAGGGGGCCAATGGTGATGTTCGGCACGAAACGTCCGTCCATGACGTCGACGTGGATCCAATCGGCGCCCGCACGATCCACCGCCTGGACTTCGGCCTCAAGGCGGCCAAAATCAGCGGAAAGGACCGAGGGGGCGATTCTGAGGGGCTTTGAAGAGCGAGGCACGGAAGCAGTCAAGCGCCGCGGGGGCGGCGTGTCAATCGCATCCGTTCCTTGACCCAGCTAGTCCCCGCAAACGACAATGGAACGACGCCTCGAGGGAGGGCGAGCTACGCGCGATGAGCGATCAGCGATATAACCTGATCGAGAAACTTGAGGCCGGAGGGATGGCCGAGGTTTTCCTCGGGGAGGCGACCAGCGTCCAGGGCTTCAAGAAGAAGGTCGCGAT
>CBDUCC010000112.1:0-10440 GCA_965365555.1 uncultured Myxococcales bacterium
GGGGTCGAGCCGTATCGGCGGGGCATCCGTGACCCGCTGCCGGTCGCTCCCGTGACGGCCCCGATCGCGGTCGACCGGGTGGCACTGAGTGCATGTGCGACGCGTGTGGACCGCGATTTCGATCATCCATCCGAAGCCGTGATGTTTGGTGAGCTGGCGACGAACGGGCCCACCGAGGCGCAACTCGGTCAGGCCGCACGCACGATCTACGAGCGGCTCCTTCGGCGACCGGCGACCGAAGATGAGACCCAGGCGCTGGTCGCCTTCTACAGCGAGGCCAAGGACGCAATCGACGGCACGGACGAGGAGCCGGCCCGCGAGTGGGCCATCGCCTCTTGCTTCGCCGTCGCCACCAGCATGGAAGGGCTCTTTTACTGAGGAACCGAGATGTCGAAGATCAGCAGACGACAAATGGTTCAGGGGCTTGCAGCCGCCGGCACAGCGGCAGCGGCGCCAGGGCTGATCATGGGAGCGGGCCGTGCCTCGGGGGACCCGGTGGATCCCAAGTTCCTCATCGTTCTCGCAGCGTCCGGTGGCGGTTCGCTGATCGACAGTGTCATGGCGATCCGACGTTCGGAGTCGCTCAACGGAGATACGATCAACGCGTTCGCCGACGGTGAAGTGCAGAACATCGAAGGCTCCCCGTTTCGCGCGGTCGACATCAGCCGCTCGAGCGTCGGTCCGATTCCAATCGGCTTCGCCTCGAACCAGTCAGAGTTCATTCGCAAGAACAAAGAAGACATGATGGTGACGACCTGGACTCGCACCAGCGTCAACCACGCGGTCGGGCAGCGCCGAGCCATCACCGGCAACGAAGCCTGGGCAGGCCGGACCCTGCAGGAGCTCGTCGCCTATCACTACGGCGAAGGCTGCCCACTGCCCAACGTCCATCTCGCCACCGACAACTCGGTGTCGGAGCGCGGCAACGATCCGACCTTGCCGAGTTACGCCTTCGGGGAGACCGTCGCCGACCCTGCGCTTTGGCCCTTGGCCCTCGACGGCACCAAGGGATTGAGCCGCCCGATGAACCGAGCACTGGTCGAGCGAGCCCGGCGACTCCGAAACGAGCGATTGGAGCCGCAGAGCACGTTCAACACGGTGTTTGGGCAGAGCTCGCGACTCGTCCACTGGAAACAGCTCCGTGGCGCTCCTCAGCAGTCGATCGAGAGCAACGATCTCATCGACAAGCTACTGCTCTTCCCCGACTCGCCCAGCTTCCCGGTCGAGCAGTATGGCCTGCGCGCCTCCGAAGATGCGCGCCGTTTGGTCGAGACCTTTCCCGACATTCTCACCGACCCACTCGATGCTCAAGCGGCGCTCGCGTTTCTTCTCCTGAAGAACCGCGTCTCGGTCACCGTGACCCTGGGCCCGAGCTTCGACGTCGCCTTGCGGGACGGTGCGACTCTCGATCTCGGAGCGCTCACCGGTGGTGGCGGAAACTACGGAGACCAGATCATCGAACCCGGCTCGATGCTCAATACGCCGATCGCCTTCGACTTCTCGCATCAGGCGCACCGTTCGACCCAGGCGCTGATGTGGAACCGGATCTTCCGAGTCGCAGGCGGCCTGATCGATCTCTTGAAGGGCGAAGAGTACGCCAACGGCGAGAGCATGTGGGACCGCACCATGCTCTACATCGCATCCGACTTCGGACGCGAGAAGCGCCGACCCGCCGGCGCCGAGGAGTGGGGCACGAGCCACGACCTCAACAACGGCGTCATCACGCTCTCCCCTTTGGTCAGGGGCAACACGATTCTCGGTGGCGTCGATCCCAATACGGGCCTCACTTACGGCTTCGATCCGAACACGGGCACTCCCGATCCGAACCGGAACATGAACGAGCCCGAGGTTTTCGCCGGTTTGCTTCAGGCCCTGGGCATCGACACCTCCCAAGCGTCGTTGCCGAACGTCCCGGCCATGCGCAGATCCTAAGGCTCTCGAAGCCGTTCGCGCCGTCGGGTCTGAAGTCGGTCGATCAGCTCACGGAGCTTCGGATCGGTGCGACGCTTGTGATCGTGGCGCAACCCTTTCTCGGCGTTGCAGCGTGCACAGGCGATCGCGAGGTTCTCCGGCACGTCCGTGCCCCCGTGGTTCTTCGGGACGATGTGCTCGAGCGTCGCCGCGTTGAGTGGCGTTCCATCCATCGCCAGCACGAGCTTCCTCTGACAATGGATGCACTTTCCCTCGAGGACGCGCTCCCCATCGAGCTCACAGGGTTCGAAGGTGCGGTCGGTCGACGCCACCTGAAGAAGAAGTCGCCGTGTTCGGCTCGCGCCCATGACTCGAATCTAGCGCCGCGCCCCGGCGAGCGCGAGCCCCGCCTTCCATGGTAGACCCTCCGCCAGCATGACCGCCGACCCCGCAGCGCCGCGCCCGGCCCCCGTGCCTAGCTCGATCGCGGTACTCTACCGCGACGAGGCCATCGTAGTCGTCGACAAGCCATCAGGGCTTTCGGTTCACCGCGGCGACGACCAGGGCTCCACTTTCGCCCTCAACCTCAGCCGTGACGCGATTGGCCAGTGGGTGTACCCGGTTCATCGGCTCGACCGTGCGACGAGCGGCGTCTTGCTGTTCGCTCTGTCGTCCGAGCATGCGCGAACCCTTCAGTCGGCCTTCGAAGCGCGCCAGGTCGACAAGCGTTATTTAGCGCTCGTCCGTGGACGACCCCCCGAGAGCGGTCGGATCGACAGCCCGATGGAGAAACGAGAGGGGGGTCCCGCAGTCGAAGCCGTCACCGAGTACGAGACGCTGTTCCGCTCGGAGCTCGCTCGGCTCTCGCTGGTGGCAGCACGCCCGAAGACCGGTCGCCGCCATCAGCTCCGTCGCCACCTCCGACGCATCAACCACCCCATTGCCGGCGACGTACGCTATGCAAAGGGAGTCGAGAACCGCTCCTACCGGACCGAGATCGGTCTGTACCGTCTGGCTCTTCACGCTGCAGAGCTCGCCTTCGTTCATCCCGTGACCCGGGAGCGCGTCACATTCGCGAGCGCGCTGCCCGAGGATTTGACCGCTCCTCTTCGGCGGATCGGGGTTCCCGAGCCGATGCTGGCGCACCAGCCACCGTCGGGAACCCGGCCCGCATAGCATTGCTTCGCTACTCGCTGCCGATCGGCACCGCGGCCGGTCCTTCGATCGGCACGGCTTTGGGGCCGTCGATGGGAACGCCGTCCGGACCTTCGATCGGATCCGGTGCCGGCCCCTCGATCGGCTGCCCGCCCGGCTCGATCGGCTCCTTCTTCGGGAGCGGAAGCACGACTCCCTCGGCCGGCGGCGGCGGCGGCGCCACCTCGTCGCTTTCCACGCTCGGCGGGGTCAGGGTCACCTCGACCTGGGTCGACACCGTTTCCGAGGCCTGTCCCGCGAGCGGGTCGAGCACGACCGCGCCGACGCGCTCTTCGATACAGCGCTGGTCGTTTCGAGAAAGTCCGGTGCCGTTCGCGCTCGGCTCAATCACCATGCCGGTCGGCCGAACCACGGCGCGGATCTGGATATGAATCGTTGTCGGGGAGCTCGGCTGAAAGTCCCGGATGCAGTCGGCTGGACTTCCGACCGCAGCCCGTAGCTCGGCGCCGAGATCACGGACCGACGCCACCGGCGCAGCGACTTCCGCAGGCTCCTCGTTCGCAGCGACGCCCAGCTCCTCCGAGCTCCCCGCTGCTTCGCGAACCTCGGCTTCCACGGCGGGCGGCTCTGTCCCGCGCGGCTCGGCTGGTGGAGGCGCCTCTTCGGCGACGCTCGGCTCGACGAACGTCGTCGACGGGTCCGGTGCATCCGCGTTGCCTTTGCACCCGAGCGTCAGGCTGAAGGAGATACAGAGCAGCAGGTGGCGATTCATTCAGCTTCATAGTACCAGGTCGGAGCATGCAGCGCAGCGTGATGGAAAGGCTCGACGCGCCCCTCACCGTCGCTGCTTGGCTCGGCGGAAGTCTTCTCGCCGTGTACGCGATCGCGCTGCCCCTTTGGGAAGCGCATACGCCGATGATGGTCGACATGCCGTTTCACACGTCGACTGCAGCACTCCTACAGCATTACTCCGATCCGGAGTGGCACGTTCGGGAACAGTTCATCGTTCGGCCCATCCAGGTCCCGTACCTTTCCTTCTACGCCCTGATCATGGCCTTCATGACCGTGTTTCCGCCACTCGTGGCGACCCGCATCGCCATCGCGCTCATGCTGTTCCTGCTCCCGTTGGGCCTCGCGATCCTCGCCTGGGGGATGCGCAAGTCTCCGATGCTCGGGTTGCTCGGACTCCTTCCGGCCTGGGCCGTCCTCACCCACTGGGGCTTCATCAACCATCTCGGAGCGCTCGGCATGTTCGCAGCGGCTCTCGGCTTCGCCCTGCGACTCGTCGACCGGCCTGCCCCTTGGCTTCAGTGGGCGCTCGGTCTGACGCTGGTCGCGATTCTGCTCACCCACGTCTTTCGCTTCCCGTTCGCCTGGCTCGCCTCGCTCGGAGCCGCACTCTGTATGTGGCCCGACCGGAGCTATTTACGAGCGTTCCGCTGGCCGCTCGGCGTCAGTCTGGCGCTCTTCGCCCTCTGGCTCTTGGCTCGTCCTTCATCCGTCGGCATCTCCCTTGCCTTGGACTGGCCCGGCCTCGATCGGCTCGGGACGATCGAGAAGTATCTCTACGACGCCTTCAAGGGGTCGGAGGGAGTCGTGCTCTACCGCCGCGCCCTGCTGATGCTCGGCGCATGGTTCGCTGCCATCGGTGCGCTCGCTTTCGCTCGGCGGAAGAAGAGCGAAGCGAGCTCTTCGAAGTTCGTCAAGCGCGCCCAGCTTCTAGTCGCCGCCTGCGCCTTCGGCTACTTCACGGTCTACATGATCTTCCCGATGTGGATCGGAAACTGGTTTTACGTGTACCCGCGCGCGATCACCAGCGCGGCGTTCGTGGCGCTCGCACTACTTCCAAGCATTCCGCGCCACGGCGCATGGCGCCTCGGGTTCGTCCTGCTCCTCGCGATTTCGGTCGTGCCGATTTCGCGGTATGTCGCTGCGGCCCACGTCGAATTCGCCGAGAGCACCGATGGGATGTGGCGCCTGTCCGAGAAGCTCCCGCAATCGCCCCGATTGTTCTATCTCGTCCTCCAGCACGCGGGCGCCAAGAACAACGAGACTCCCTACGTTCATCTGCCCGCGTACCTTCAGGCCCAGCACGGAGGTTGGCTCGGCTGGCACTTCGCGTACTTGGGCGCCTCCCCGCTTTGGTTTCGCGACCCCGACGAGCCCGGTGCCATCGTTCCCCCCGGACCGGAAGCCCCTTGGATCTGGCACCCCAAGAAATTCGACGTATCGACGCACGGCGCGTTCTTCGACTGGTTCATCGTTCGAAGTCGCCGAGATCCGAAGCGATACTTTCATGGCGATCCGACGATCGTCCGGGTCGCTCGTGACGGGATGTGGTGGCTCTACAAGCGTGAGGCGGCCCCTGCCGAACGTATCAACGCGCCGTGATTCCGCGTGCGTCTCGCCAGAGCTCGAAGCTCAGCAAGGTCCACAGAACCTTCCGGTGGTTCCGTCGCTTCGCGCGGTGTTCCTCGATCAACCGACGAACCACGGCCGGGTCCAGGTAGCCCGCGTCTCTCAAACGTGCCTCGCCGAGCAGCTCATCCACCAAGCCGTCGAGCGGGCCCCGCAGCCATGCGGCCACGGGGATTCCAAAACCCTTCTTGGGTCGATCGATGACCTCGGCCGGAATCCGACTGCCCATCGCCTTCTTGAGAATCGCCTTGCCGTTCGACGGTGCTTCGAGCTTCAGGCTGGCAGGAAGCCTTCCAATGAACTCGACGAGCTCGCGGTCGAGGAAGGGGGACCGCGCTTCGAGAGACACGGCCATGCTCGCTCGGTCGACTTTGTGAAGGATGTCCTCGGCCAGATACGATCGGCAGTACTGATAGGATAGCCGTTGAAGATGCGAGTTGGTGTCGGGAACGTCGTAGAGCCCTCCCACGAAACCGAGCACTTCGTCGGTCGGCCGCGTCGCCCGGAGGTCCGGATGCAGAGCATCTTCGGGGCCTCCAGGGATCACGCTTCCGAGCCAGAGCGGATGGCGAAGCGATGCCGGCGCATCGGCTGCTCTCAGGAACGAGTTCACTTTGAAATCGAAACTGAAGTTCTTCGAGCTCACCGGCAGCGTGCGACCCATCGCTCGCATTCCAGTCCTCACGGACCGAGGAAGCCGGGAGAACAGAGTTGCGAAAGCGTCGGCAAAAAAGGTCGGATACCCGAGCAAGAGCTCGTCCGCGCCATCGCCGCCGAGGGCTACGGTCACCTGTTCGCGCGCAAATGCGCTAAGTAGATACGTGGGCAGCAGGCTCGCATCGCCGAAAGGCTCGTCGAGAACGGCCGCTACTTTTGGCAGCACGTCCCGCATGCCGTCGGCGGTGAATATCCTCTCGTGGTGCTCGGTTCCGAGATGCTCCGCGACTCTTCGTGCCATGGACGACTCGTCGTAGCTCTTTTCCTCGAAGCCGATCGAGAAGGTCTTGACGTTCGCAGCCGTTCGTTGGCGCACCACCGATGCCGCGACGGAGCTCGAATCCACCCCGCCCGAAAGGAAGACACCGAGCGGCACGTCCGCCATCAGTCGACGCGCAACGGCCGCATCGAACAACTCGACGAAGCGCTCGACCGCATGGGGCGGTGCAGGTTCGTCCCCGATCGGAATGTCCCAGTAGCGGTGTTCGCTGAGCCCGTGCCCTTGGACGTCAAGCCAGGTGCCGGGCAGAACCTTGTGAACGCCCTTCGCCATCGAGAGGCGCCCCGGGAGGTACTCGAGGGTGAGGTATGCGGCGAGACCGTCCTCGTCGACGACCGGTGCGACGCCCGGGTGCGCGAGCAGCGCTTTGAGCTCCGAGGCGAACACCAGGGTCCCGTCCGCGATACGCGCGTAGAAGAGCGGCTTCTGACCCATTCGGTCCCGCGCAAGCACAAGACGCTGTCGGTCGCCGTACCCGATTCCGCCGGCACCCCTGCCGTCGATGCGATCGAGTAGCTGCTCGGGCCCCCATTCGAGGTACCCGTGCACCAGAACCTCCGTATCGCAACGCGTCCGAAAGACGCAACCGCGGCTCTCGAGCTCGCGCCGAAGCGATTCGTGATTGTAGATCTCGCCATTGTAGGTCACCCAGACTCGCTCCGCTGGGTCCGACATCGGCTGCGCCCCGCCGCTCAGGTCGATGATCTTCAGTCGTCGGTGCCCGAGCGCCACGCCGCAGCGCTCGAAGAAGCCGTCCGCGTCCGGGCCCCGGTGAACCAGAGCCGCCGTCATCGCCCTGATCTGCGCTCCGTCGAGCTCAGGAGCGGACGCCGTTCCTGCGGCAGGATGAACAATCCCCGCGATTCCGCACATCGAGCTAGCTTTCCGAGGTCTCGGGCCGAACGTCCTGGGCCAGCACGTAGGTCTTGCGAAGTCCTTGCCCGTGGTAGATTCGAACGATCAACTCAGCAAGGAGCCCGATGCAGATCAAGAGGATGCCGTTGGTCGCGCAGAACGTTGCCAGCAGCAGCACCGTCATCTTGTGCGGCCAGGTGTTCGACGTCAGCCATTCGATGACCGCGCCGAGAACGAGCAGCAGGGCAACGCCGATGATGGTGAAGCCGATGCCGCCGAAGAGATACGCCGGCTTCGTCGTGTAGCCACTCAAAAACTTCACGGTGATCAGGTCGAGTAAAACCTTGAACGTGCGTCCGATCCCATATTTGCTCGTGCCGAACTGCCGGGCTCGGTGATTGACGACCAGCTCCGTGATGTGACCGCCCCGCCAGGACGCGTAGATCGGAATGAAACGGTGCATCTCACCGTAGAGCTGCTCCCCCTTGAGCGAGGTGGCTCGGTAGGCCTTCAAGGTGCAGCCATAGTCGTTGAGCTCCACTCCGGTCCATCGGCTGATCAGCCCATTCGCGATCATCGACGGGACACGGCGACTCCAGAGCCGGTCCTGGCGGTCTTTGCGCCAGCCGCTTACGACGTCGTACCCTTCCTCGAGCTTCGCGAGCAGTCGCGGAATGTCTTCCGGGTCGTTTTGGAGATCCGCGTCCATCGGGATCAACACCGATCCAGTCGCGTGGTCGATCCCCGCGAGGATGGCGGGGGTCTGACCGAAGTTGCGGGCGAACTTCACGAGCCGGACCCGCGGGTCGATGTCGGCGATCTCCTCGATCACTGCGGCGCTTCGGTCCTGGCTGCCGTCGTCCACCATGATGACCTCGGCGTCCCAGGGCTCCCGGTCGAAGACCGTACGCAGCTCTTCGTAGAGGGCCGGCAGGCTCTCTTCTTCGTTGAAGACCGGAATGATCACACTGACTTTCATTCGTGCCGGCCTTAGCAGGTCGCCTGCGCTCGGCGCAACCAAGCGGAGCGCCGTCGCCCGGACTCACTCGTTCGGCAGCGAGAGCGCGAGCCCGTCGATCTCCACCGCCGACGAGCTCAGACACTCGACTGGGATCAGGCGCGTCTCGGTGATCTCCTGGGCGGCCGGCAGGTCGCAGCTCGAGATCGCGCGGAGCTGCTCTTGGAAGTGAGACGGAAGAGAGCCGTCGAAGAAGATGCCGCGGTACGCTCGAGTCGCCCGGAAGGACGGTTCGGCGTCTGGTGCCCTGAACGCCCCCGGGATCGGCACTGAGTCGTCTTCGGTGACGTAGGTGAGCGAGGTCGTCGCGATCCAGGGACGGCGCCCATCGTGCACGAGCAGCGTGTCGATCCGAGGGCTCAGCATGGGCAGCTGACGTCCGACGGTGATGTCCGGATGCGCGATGACCGCGAGGAATCGTCCCTCTGGAGGCAGAGATCCCTCGACGTGATCCGCGTAGACCTCGGCGAGCACGGTCCTGCGCTGCCATTCTGCAATCGACGGAACCTTCAACACGTTTGGAAGCAGGGGTATCCACCAAGTCGCCAGCGTGACCGCGACCACGAGCGCGCCGACCCGAAAACCTTTGGAGCCGCTCGCGAGCGCACCGACGTAAAGGGCTACGGGCGGCAGCAGGGCCGCCAGGTACCCGGGTTCGGAGATGAAGGTCGCGCCGTAGTAGATGACCGCCAGGGCGCCACCGATCAGAAGGGCGCCCCGAAGCCAGCGTCCCTGTGACGTGTCCGTGAAGCGGACATCGGTAGCTGGTGTGCTGGTCGCGCGAAGCGCCAATGCAACGAGCAGTGGGGTCAGCGTCAACACGGACCAAAGACCGAGGGATAGCTGATTCGATCGGATCAAAGGGACCACCGCCGTCTCCGAAAGCGGGCTCGAGGTCAACACGAAACCGTGGTGCACCAAGCCCCGTGTGGCCGCTCGCCAGATCTCCCAGCCTCCCGACGCCGCCACGGTCGGCAGGACCCAGGCGAGGGCGCCGGCCATGCTCGCAAGCCCCGCGATCACCAGGTCCCGCAATCGGCCGAAACCGATCGTCCAGACCACGACCGGGATGCCGAACACCACGAACGACGGCCGAAGAGCCGAACCAAACGCCAACAGCAGGCCCAAGACAAGGGCAGGGCCCGAGCCGGGCGCCTCCCGGTAACGGATCGCACTCCACAGCAGCAGTGCCGACGCAAGAGCCTCCGAGCTATGCGTCTGCGCATCGACTGCGTGGAAGACCAGGATCGGGTGGACCGCCATGACCATCGCCGCCCAGCCTGCCGAGCCCGGGGGAAGTCGCATTCGGCGGGCGGCGGCGTACACGGTCGCCACGGCCGCCAACGCGAACAGGAGCGCGACCAATTGCACCGTGGCGAATCGTTCGAGCAGGGAATCGCCTCTGAGCGCGATCGCATGAACCGCTCGGAGCACCCAGACGTACAGCAGGTACCCCGGCGCGTGCGGAGTGAAGTGCGTGATGTCGAACTGCCGCATCCCATACGCCAGGTTCATCGCGTCCGGGTCGAGCGCGACCGGACGCGCTCCAACCCACCAGCTCAGCGTGAGCGCGAACAGAGCGGCGCCAAGCAGCACGCGATCGAGCTTCGTCGAGTCCCCCATCGAAGCGTTCATCGTACCGCAGGCTGCCCACGTTCATGCAGCAAGCCGCACAGAGACGCCGAGGAGCGTCGCAGGGTGGGTCCCGCGACCGATGATGCACTGCGTCGATGACCGACCGCGGATCCCGTGATCTGCCTCACGAGACGGACCCGCGCCCCGCTTTCTATACTGAGACGGGGGTCGGGGAGATGGGCAAACTAGAGCGATTCGCCATGGCGGCCGTCATGGGGGCGCTGGTCGGATTGCAGACCGCGGACGCGCCGGTCGAGGACGGGTTGATCCAGACGACTCGTGTTCTGATGCACATGACGCGGGTCGAGTTCGAGCGCTGGTGTGCGGAGCGAGGGGGCGAAGCGATCGCCTCCTTCGACGCGAGCGGTCGAGGCGCGGTGAGCTGCGCCTGGCTCGACATGGCCAGCGATCGCGTCTGGCATGCGGCGGTTCACTTCGACGGCGATTCGCT